>JANMOR010000784.1:0-5130 GCA_031369435.1 Chitinophagaceae bacterium | reverse complement strand
ACATCCCTGTTGGGTGTTTGTGCTGCCTGTGTATGCAGCATTCGGTATGCACTGTCGAGCACACGCAAATCATCTAGAAATTGTTTGTACAATTCAGGATTACCTGCTGTTGCATTCTTCAGTTCCAGTTGTCTTGTTTCAATAGCCTGGAAGGCCTGTGTTGCTTCAGCAGCATATTCCGGAGCTATGCCACTTAATTCTTCAGGATTGTTTACAGGTTTTTCTATGGTAACGACTGTTGCTTTTTGTTGGCGCACATATAAAAAATAAACAGAGGTTAATGCAATGCATATAATTGCTGCAGCGGCCGTCCATTTATACAGTTCCCTGATTGAAAATTTCCTGGCTTCTTTTTTTATTGGAAGTGTTGCTTCAATTTTTTTCCAGCTGTCTTCACCCGGGAGTTCGGTATCAAAATCACCCCGGTTTTTATTGATAAATTTTTCAAGGTTATTGCTCATATACTTCCCGTTGTTTTAAAACCTGTAATAATTTTTGTTTGGCACGCATATATTGCGTTCTTACTGTTGAATAAGCAACCTGCATGATCTCTGCAACTTCTTCCTGGTCGTATCCTTCAAAGAGGTGCAATGATAACACCGTTCGGTAGCCGGTTGGCAGGGTTTGCATGGCGCCTTTGATCATTTCAACCGTATACCATACTTCATCTTCCTGCAAGGGCGGCTCATCGGCCAGTTTATCTGCATCGGGCTCAATATCTGAAAAGAGCAGGCGTTGTTTTTTCAGATGGGTGATGCTTTTATATACTACAATTTGTTTGAGCCAGGCTCCAAAGGTTGATTTGCCCTGGAAGTTTTCCAGTTGCTGAAAAGCATCGGTGAAAGCTTCCTGCAGAATATCTTCTGCATCGGCTGATCGGTTCACCATTCGCAGAGCGGTATTGAACATAGCTTTGGAATAACGGTCGTATAACAACCGGTAAGCAGAACTGTCTCCGTTGATGCATTGCTGCACCAAAACATCAGCTGAAGGAACAATGGTGGCCAGGTTCAATGATTTGGTTTATAATAAAGTGTAAAGTTCCTGAAGAATGTTGCATGAGGAAGAAAACTTTTTTTTTGGCTAAGAGCTGGAAAGAGGAAGGGGGGTTATATAAAAATGAATCCTGCTTTATTAACATAAATCGTTTTGTAAAAGAGTAATCCTGATAAAATAACGCAACCCAACCCGGCAAGGAATATGAATAACATAACCGAATTATCTTCCCGCTTCTTAGAATTAAAATCGATGATAGGGGTGTTGTCTGTATCAAGTTGAAAGATCTCAGGTTCCCAGCTATCAATGTCTTGTTGATGTATCCATACCGTAATTTCATCTGCATGGTTCAACTTTAGTTTGATTGTTTCATAAAACTGGTACTCATAACTATCGCCAATATTCCTTTGAAGGGCAAACTTCTTTTTGTGTTCTGATAAATAAAAAATTAATCTTGCTTTCTGGCTGCTGCTCTCATGCCCGAAGATATTATACCTGCTTTTGCTTGTATGGGTTGTTATATAAATAGTTGCATTTTCAAGTGTCCCTTTAATGGGTAATAAGGAAGATCGAAAGACAAATAAGGAGGGAAGTTGCATGGCTGAAATCCCCATTAGAAAAGCCCCAATTACAAACAGGAGAAGACAAAGCCTGATAATGTATTTTTTTTTATTATTGTTACTCAATGCGATGGATTTAGTGGAAACTTTGGCAAAGTTAAATCAGGTAGATAAAATTCAAAATGGCTTTTACAACTTTGCCAAAGTTGGGGCTAGCTCATCTTCTTTTGCATGCTTCATCACAAACCATGCAGTTACAAAAGTTGAAACGATGAAATAAAAACCCAACAGGTATTTCATGAATCCAATATAAGCCGATGCGCCAAACCAATCACCCGTTTGAATGATAACAGCAATCCCGAAAATATTTTTGATCGCTTCCCAAACAAAAGCATATTTATTACGATCCATTAATTCGGTATAAGCATACACACTCAGGAACACAAACAATCCATAGATATAAATGTAATAGGGATTGAGTGCGTTAATGCCGGCAATATTCCCAAACAGGTAACTGATGAACAGTAACACGGCTGTGATCTGCACCCAGCTCCACACATGCAATGCTGGCGAAGCTTTGGTATCATATTTTTCAAAATGATAAGGATCGTTGATTTTGTACAATGGATATTTTTCTGCAACATCAGCAGGGCGCCAACCCGTTGGCATCATCCAGATGCGGAGTTTATCTTTCCAGGTTTTGGTGAGCCAAGCATCTTTCATTAACAACCATAAATGCATGAAATTTATTTTGATGGGGTTCCATGTATGAACAGGTCGGGTAATGCCATACACCGGTGGTTTATCAGGCAACTCTTCCTGGAATGTACCAAACAGTTTATCCCAGATGATAAAGATCTGTGAATAGTTTCTATCTAAATATTCCGGATTGATGGCATGATGCACCCGGTGATGTGATGGTGTAACAATGATCTTTTCCAAAAAACCCATCTTACCAATATGCTGTGTATGATACCAGAACTGTGCAAACAAATGCAAGGGAGCAACAACTGCAATCACTAAAGGAGGCACACCCAGCAATGCAGCAGGTAATAAAAAGATGGTAAAGATTTTCAAAACAACTGAAACGCTCTGACGCAATGCACAGGCTAAATTAAAATCTTCACTGCTGTGATGGATGATATGTGCATTCCAGAAAAAATTATACTCATGATCAATACGATGGCCCCAATAGCCGGCAAAATCAAGAACAATAAAAGCAATGATATAAGTGAGGATGGTGTTCTCAATATGAACAACTGCAATTTTATCAACCAGCCAGCTGTAACTGATGATAGCAATACTTAATCCTAATACATCTTTGGTTACATTGGTAACACCGCTGCTGAGACTGGAGATCATATCCATTTTGCGAACGGTTTGTTTTCCCTTCCATGCACCATACAATGTTTCGCCCAGCACCAATACTAAAAAGGCGGGCATTGCAAAGAGGAGAATCTTACCGTAGGTTTCCATGTGCAGTCAATCTTGATTCAAATGTAAGAAAACGCTTTCAGTTTACCTGTTGCCTGTATTCGTTGATATATTTTGTTGGTGATACGCCTGTTATTTTTTTAAACACACGGTTAAAACTGACGGCACTGCTGAAACCATGTTCATAAGCAATGGATGAAATACTAGCAGCATCAGCCCCGGTCATTTTCTTACAGGCTTCATTAATACGTATCTCGTTCACAAAACTGATATAGGTTTTACGGGTATGTTTTTTAAAGTATCGGCAAAAAGCCTGCACTGTAAGATGAGCTACCGAAGCAATTTCATTGAGTTTAATATTTTCAGTGTAATGCTCCATCGTATAACGATATACATCGTTCATGCGTAAACCTTCTGAATCAGAAATACTATAGTGAGTGGATGCGGAAGAAAGTACACGGCTTCCTTTCAGATTGCTGATGGTTTGTAACAGGTGAAGAAAGGCCGACAATCTGTAAGCTTGATTTGCTTCTTTGACCAATTGCATTTCTGAACAGATTTTTTTTACTGAAGCAGATTGCAATTGTAAACCAAGGACACTTTGTTCAATCAATCGCTTAATTGATTTTGTTTCCGGAAGGGATAAAACTGTTTGTGTAAACTGAACAGGATTAAAAAACAGGGAAAGGGCCTGCACTTTTTTCTTTCTCCGCTTGTCAAAATATACAGGATCACTTTTAAACAGGTGTGGTTGGTTGGCCCCCAGCAAATACACTTCACCGGCTTTGAAGGGTTGCATATAATTACCTGCAATGAGTGTACCTGTTCCTTCAATGATCCAGGTGATCTGTATTTCTTTATGACGGTGCAGGTGTATATAAAAATGCGGCAGCAACTCTTCCTGCACTACAATAGAACTGTCGCCTGCAACGGGAATGGTAAATTGTACAACCTTCATCTTTGCTGATTTTAGCCTGAATTGTAAAATTACAGGCAAATAATGTTAATATCGGTAAAGTATTCGTTCATCACTGACTGCCTCTTCTATCAATCATCCGGTATTTTCGTTCAAACTTATTTATATGTCATTTGAATGGAAAGGAGTATTTCCGGCAGTATTAACTCCGTTTACTGCCGATGATGCATTGGATCTGCCAATGTTTGAAAAAAATCTGCAGGCACAACTCGATGCCGGTGTAAAGGGTGTGATCATTGGTGGTTCCTTAGGGGAAGCCAGCACCATCACTGCAGCAGAAAAAGAACAATTAGTAAAACATGCCGTGCAGTTTCTCAGCGGAAAAATCCCGGTGATCATGAATATTGCAGAAAGCACAACAAAGGATGCAGTGCAACAGGCTGCCAATGCAAAAGCATGGGGTGCTGAAGGTTTGATGTTGTTACCACCCATGCGTTATAAAAGTGATGACAGGGAAACAGTAGAATATTTTAAAACCATCGCCAACTCAACTGATCTGCCGATCATGATTTATAACAACCCGGTTGATTATAAAATTGATGTAACACTTGATATGTTTGAAGAGTTGATCAAATGCATCAATATCACAGCTGTGAAAGAAAGTACCAGAGATGTAACCAATGTTTCAAGACTCATTAATCGTTTTGGTACAAGATTAAAAATTCTTTGTGGTGTAGATACATTGGCCATGGAAGAATTATGTTTGGGTGCTGATGGTTGGGTGGCAGGTTTGGTATGTGGATTTCCGAAAGAAACGGTGACCATTTATAATTTGGTGAAAGCAGGCAAAATTGCAGAAGCAGCAGCTATCTATCGTTGGTTCATGCCATTACTGGAACTGGATATTCATCCCAAGCTGGTACAATATATTAAGCTAGCCGCTACACAAACAGGCATTGGAAGTGAATATGTAAGGGCGCCTCGATTAACTTTACAGGGCAGCGAACGGGAACGTATTCTCAAGATCATCAATGATGGTATCGCTGCAAGACCAGCTTTATAATTAAAATACAATACCATGAGTTTTGATGATACTTCGCTTGCTCAGATTGACCAATACATGAATGATGCATGGGATGCATTTCATGTGTATCGTAAAAAAAGTTTAAAAGAACGGGCAGCATTGATGCGTGCTATTGCTGTTGAACTGGAAGCATGTGGTGA
>JANMOR010000758.1:0-2829 GCA_031369435.1 Chitinophagaceae bacterium | reverse complement strand
CGTTTCTTTTAGTATTGGTGGTAATCTTACTTTACTGAAAAATAAAGTAGAAAAATCTCCTTACTCATTGATTCCTGCCGGATCTGTATCAGGTGCAGGTATAACATCATCAACCATCAATGGGTATGTAAACGGTCAGCCAATTGGCACTTTTTATTTAAAAGAGTTTACAGGCTTCGATAATAACGGTATGAGCACCTATACCGATCTTGATAAGAACGGTGTTATTAATGATAATGACAGACGTGCATTAGGCACTGCATTGCCTTCAACGATCTATAGCTTTTACGGAGGTATCGATTTCATGGACTTTGATTTTAGTATTAATTTCAATGGCGTAGCAGGAAATAAAATATATAATTATACGGAGAATGTGAGCTTCTCTAAATTACGGTTGGCCAAAAATGTTAATAGTACAGCAGAGGCAGTTGCTGATCCAAAAGAATCGCTCAATAATCCAACTCCTGTCACTTCAAGATATCTCAGGGATGGGGCTTATTTAAGATTGAATAATGCTTCACTGGGTTATAATTTCAACACAAGTAAGTTAGGAATAAACAATTGGGTATCTGCCATACGTTTTTCTGTAACCGGTCAAAATTTATTTGTGGTTACAAAATACAAAGGATATGATCCGGAAGTAAATATCGACCGGTCAATTAATGGGGTGTCTTCTTACGGCATTGATTTTTTAAGTTATCCCAAAGCAAGGTCTTTCATTTTTAGTTTAAATTTTTCATTTTAAAATAATGAATATGATAAAGAAAATATTTAACCTGCTGCTGATTTTTTCAGCCATTTCAATAATGAACAGCTGCACAAAACTAAAAGAAAACATATTGGATGAATCTTCGGTTGTGGGCCTTACTGATAAACAACAGGCGGAAGGTGTTATTGCGCCCGTATATGCAAAGCTCACAGATGTTTTTATGCATACTACCTATTTTGCATTACAGGAAATTTCAACTGATGAGGCTATCCTCCCTTTCCGTGGTGGAACCGACTGGGGTGATAATGGTATTTATGTTCAGGTACATAAACATGAAAACATCAGCTCCGATGTGAATGTGAGAAATACCTGGAATCATATTTTAATAGGAATATCACGGGCTGTAACTGCTATCAACTCACTTCCAACTAATACATATGCTGATGCAAAAACATTTCTTGCCGAAGCAAGAGCCATGAGAGCCTATTACTCTATGCTTACTTTAGATCTTTATGGATTGATTTTCGTTAAAGAAGATGCGAGTGAGATTTCAAAAATTTTAAGAGGCGAAGAAGCCATTGCGTATATCAAATCAGAATTACTGGCCGTAGAACCTTTGCTTGATAACAGTACCGGGCCGGGCAGACTTACTAAAGCAGGAGTTCAGGGATTGTTAGCAAGATTGTATTTGAACGCAGCAGTTTACAGAGATCGCTATGCCGCATCCTTTACTTTTAAAAATGAGGATATGGATAAGGTGATTGAATATTGTGATAAGATCATTGCATCAGGACAATTTGCTTTATCACCTGACTATTTTTCAATTTTTAACGACAACAATCACACAAATAAAGAATTGATCTTTGCAGTTGATCAACGTGCTGATTTAGGAAATGGCCATAACAGGATGGGATATTTTTCTTTATCCGGTGATCATTTTCCTTTAACTAATCAACCCGGCGCTAATGGAACAGATGGCCCAGGTATCACTCCTGAATTCTATCGTACTTGGGTAAACGCATATGCACCAACAGATCCTGCAGCTGCAGACCCCCGTTTTTACAAGCAAAATTTAGTTGTTCCATTTGATTCCTGTGTACCAAAAGCAACTTTTAATATTGACAGGGGAATATTAAGAGGTCAGCAATATGGATTGATTAGGGTGAGTGGTGCATTTGTAAACTGTGGTACTAACGGAATAAGAGTAGGAAAGCTCCATAATACTACAAGACCCGGTTCAACGAATGTGCCGGTTAATTTCACTGAGCAGATTGATTATACCATCGCAGGAAGTGGATATAGCACAGGTTACAGAGTGTCAAAGTATGAGTATAGTAAAACATCTGTAAGTGGAAGAAATTTTGGAGAGCATGATATTGTTATCCTGCGCCTCGCAGATATTTATTTAATGCGTGCCGAAGCCAAACTTCGGAAAGGCGGACTTGATGCCTCTGCTTTAGCAGATGTTAATTTTGTACGTGCTTCACGTACTGCCAGCACAGCTCCTCCGCCATTGGGTTCTATTTCACTTGATCTTTTGTTTCGTGAAAGAGGATTTGAACTGTATTGGGAAATGGTAAGACGTACAGACATGATACGTTTTGGAAAATATGAAGGTACATGGACTGAAAAAACCAGTACGGATGTAAAGAAAAGACTTTTCCCGATTCCATTAACTGCAATAGATGCGGCTTCTAATTTGCCCGGCTATTTAATACAGAATGATAGTTATTAAAAATTAATATACACATGCAAAGGCTGCCCCAAAACCAGGGCAGCCTTTTTTATTTAAATAAAAAAAGTAAGAAACAACGAAATGGTTTTCATATCAAAAATGCTGCTTAAAAAAATGAAGGCGTCTTTTATTCTTCATAAAATTTTGAAACCTACATCCATTTCCATAATGAAATTAATTGATGACAATTTCTGCGAAAGTAATGCCTGCTTAATTTGGAATAATTAGTCATCCAAATATTCCATTAGTCATTTGCAGGAATGAAAGGTTTGTATGATTTCACAATCATTTCTGATATTCTCAGGCATTCAAAAATGCAAAGGGAATGCTTGTAAAAGGCATAATTACGATTAAACAACAAATCCCGTTAAACTTAAAAAATTCA
>JANMOR010000751.1:0-2035 GCA_031369435.1 Chitinophagaceae bacterium | reverse complement strand
GCGTTCTGCTTCCCGCCGCATTACCTGATATTTTTGATTGGGCCAAACAATGAGGATACTGTCAATATACCGGAGACTATCAACTCCAAAATGCAGTTTTGCATCTGTACAAGATTGAAAACCTCTTGAAAGCATGAGCTGCTGGTATTGCATTTTGTTCTTTGTAAATACCCATGTTTTTGCACCTATGCCATATGTGTTTTGATCATTCCCTTTAAACTCAATATCGAGTGTATATTTTTTGGGCGCATTATTTTTTAAAATCAGAGCAGGTGCATTAATACAATTGATAACCAGATCAAGGTTACCATCATTATCCAGATCGGCATAAGAAGATCCGTTATAATAACCTTTCATTTTTCCTGTGCCCCAGGAATTACTTACATCAGCAAAATTCATCTTGCCATCTCCTTTGTATAAAAAAGGATGTGAAGCACCATCCGGCATTTTTTCAATAGCAATGTTATCAAACTCATTAGTCTTATCAATATCCATCTTCATTACCAGGTCCGACACAAATCGAACATAATCCAGGTCAACAGGACGTTTAACAATACCACTTGAAATGAACAAGTCTTTATTGCCATCATTATCAAAGTCGGCAAACAGTGGAGCCCAACTCCAGTCAGTTGCAGAAATTCCGCTTTGCAATCCTGTTTCACTGAAGCTGGATCCGTTACCATTATTTTTTTGTAAACAATTTCTTGAATATTGATTCTGATAACCATGGCCCATCAGTTTATATTTATAGGTATCAGGGTTTTCATCACTGCCATAAGTTTTTAATACTTTTTCATCGGGAGGCAACATATCTACTGTAACAACATCCAGTTGCCCGTCATTATTATAATCAGCAACATCGTTACCCATGCTAAAGCGGCTGTAGTGTTTAAAATACTGAGCTCCGCTTTCTGTAAAAGTTCCGTTCCCATTATTGATATAGTAATAATCATTTTCATGAAAGTCGTTTCCTATATAGAGATCATCCCAACCGTCATTATTAATATCTGCAACTGCAAGTCCTAATCCATATCCCAGGCTGCTTTGAAAAATTCCTGCCTGCACAGATACATCTGTATATTTTCCTGTTGTTGCAATATCATTGCGGTAAAGCCTGTCGCCCGATACCGAATCATATTTACGCCTGTTACTTGTATCAACAATATTTGAATTTGGCTTTTGTGAATGATTTAAAAGATAACAATCCAGGTCGCCATCACGGTCGTAATCAAAAAAAGCGGCCTGTGTACCAAAGCCTGAAAAATTCAATCCATATTTTTCAGCACTTTCTGTAAACGTTCCGTTTTTGTTATTGATAAAAAGTGCATTGCTGCCTTTTAAGTTATGATGCTGACTGCTGGCCATTACATAGATGTCAATAAATCCATCTGCATTTACATCAGCCATTGTAACACCTGAACACCAATCGGCAGTACCGCCAACACCTGCAGTTACAGTTATATCTTCAAATTGAAAATTGCCTTTATTTAAATACAATTTATTGTTGCCCTTAGTGTTTGCAGTAAAATAAACATCAACCAACCCATCATTATTAATATCGCCGGTTGCTACTCCGCCGCCATTATAGAAATATAAATAATAAAGGATGTTAAACATGTCTTTGTCTTCCACTTTATTGTTAAACTGAATATTTGTTTTGGAAGATGGAATGGTTTCAAACATCGTTGGCTCCTTGTCTTTACAGGAAGAAAGTAAACTTATCAACGAAAGAGAAATACAAAAAAAATAATAAACAGATTTATTCACCGATAAAAAATTATGAGGATACCTTTTAAAAATTAAAAGGGCTGGACAAAAAAATTGTTCAGCCCTTTGTTGAAAATATTTTCTTAAAACAAAAAAACGAGAGACTTATAATTTACCGGCAAATAAAGCCTGTACTTCAGCCGCTGTTAATGCTTTATTATACAACCTGAACTGATCCAATGCACCTGAGTAAGTCTTTATCCAGTCGTCAGTAGGACCATCAGCACCACCATGTTTATTCCATCCACCAAGAATTAATTTCTTGCCG
>JANMOR010000748.1:0-3645 GCA_031369435.1 Chitinophagaceae bacterium | reverse complement strand
AGATCAAAGACTTTCCCGTGATTGTGTTTGGTAAAGCATTTCATAAAGAAATGGTTGAACATATTGCACTCATGAAACACAGAGGAACCATTTCACCTGAGGATGATCAACTGCTGCTGGTAACAGATTCAATAGAAGAGGCCATGCAAATGTTATCAGAAGAAAGTATTAAACGGTTTGATCTGCGTTTTGAACAACCAAAAAGATTTCGAGGGTTGTTTAAACGTCGTGTGAAAAAATAAAAAAACAATCTGTAAAACTATTGGCACAACTATTTGATATGTAAGCTGCTTTTCAGCAACTCATCAATCACAAGAATATGCATTTCAAAATCTTCATCATTAAACGGTTGCTCATACATAAATGCATTTGCAGTTTGTATGGCTGTTTGCAGATTAAATACATCTTGTTTTATATAAGGAAAATATTGTTTCTCCTGCATGTATGCCGCCAGATATTCCTGTTCAGGTTGCCCGGGGGTTGGAATAAGGATTGCTTTTTTGTTGAGCCGGGTAAGATCCATCAATGTTGTATAACCGCTTCTGCAAATAATTAATGGAGCAACTGCCATTGCCTCCTGCAATGCCTGTGCCGGTAAATGATCATGCACAATAATGTGTTCAAAAGAAGTAAGTTGTTCTTGTTGCTGTTGAGGTAATCCTCTTACAAATAAAACTTTGCCATTGAAAGATTGCAGTTGATGATACAATTTTTTTTCAAAGATTGTTCGTTGAGGTTCAGGACCTGATAATAAAATCAGCAGCTCATAAAGAGGCTCAACCGTTTTGCTCTTTTCAAATCTTGATAACAAACCAAGATAAGTTGGTTGAATAATTGGTTTTGCCGGATGTGATAATTCGCCGGCAAGGTTTTTATTTTCCTTCATGTCGGGAACCCAAACGCTGTTGAAGTTTTTCATATAGCTTGCATGCAATTGCTGCAACAACCGGTTCAGCCAATTTCCTTTACCTGAATGAATGAGCAGTTGATGTGTGATATAAATGCAATGCACCTGTTTGTTCCAGAAGCCGGGTCGGTTATCGCTGATGATAACATCAAAGCTTTCTGCTTTCAGCAATTCATTCAACCAATCATGTTCTTTTTTAATGCTGCTAAAAATACCTGGCAATTGCACAGCCATACTGCTGAAGAAAGATGAACCTGAACTGTAGCGAATACCATATCCATCCAATTCCCTGATACCAATACCGGGAAATTCCTTCGTTAATAAACTGAGCGTTGCTCCGGAACTTGCCAGTACTACCTCGCATCCCTTTTCCAGTAAATACCGAATGAGGGGGATGCAACGGGTGGCATGACCAAGGCCCCAATCAAGAGGGGCCAGTAAAATCCGGGGCTTTTTTTGTCCATTCATTCAACAAATAACAATAATTGAGGTGAAAAATAGTTATTTTGTAAGTCAGGTTTAAAACAAATATCCAATGAACCGTAAAAATTTTATGATGTTACAGATGCAGCGTTCAACGAAGTTTGGCTTTCTTTTGTTATTAGTAGCCGTGTTGCTGATGGCTGGTTGCAGTGCATCAAAGAAAAACAGTTGCGGCTGTCCCAATAAAAAAGGGATGGTAGGTTATTAACGAGCCAATGGAAAAAGAATCATGAAACACAACCAACGCAGAGATTTATTAGTGCTGTTGAATAATGAACACCGCAGTCAGCATGCCATTGATCAGGAAGTGGAATGGCTGCATGATATATTGTTTCATGTAGAGGCGTTGGAAAATTTTTGCCAGGCACATGAATTATTAGACCTGAACCGATACAAAGTAATTGGTCATGTTGCCAAAGTGAAAAAAGCTGTTTTGCGGAAAGATTTTAAAGCATTTGAATTTATAAGCAATAAGAATTAAGCTAAGAGTTCAAAAGAGAAAAGAAGTTAAAGGGAAAAGGAGGTTCTTAATTTGAACCTCCTTTTCTCTTTTGTGCTCTTAGCCTATAAAAACTTATCTCCTTTATTTCTTCTTACTTCAGCTACATATTCTTTGATCTGCTGTTCTTTGTCTTTTTTGCAGATGAGCAATACATCTTTTGTATCAACAACAATGAAATCATCAAGCCCCTGCAGTAGTACCAGTTTTTTATCATCGGTATGCACCACGTTTTTGGTGGCATCAATGATCATTACATTTTTTCCTGCAACAGCATTACCAAAATAATCTTTGTCCATATTTTCATACGCACTGTTCCATGTACCCAGATCGCTCCATCCAAAAGAAGAAGGCATTACATATACATTATCGGCTTTTTCCATTATGCCGTAATCAATAGAAATATTGGTGCACTGTGGATAGATGCGGTCAATGGCTTCCTGTTCTCTTTCTGTATTCAGCAATTCTTTCTCAGCCACAAATAAATCATTCATTTCAGGCAGGAATTTTTCAAAAGCCTTTACAATGTTTTTTATTTTCCATACAAAGATGCCTGCGTTCCATAAAAAATCACCACTGCTTAAAAATGTATTCGCCAGTTCAAGATTGGGCTTTTCTGTAAAGGTTTTTACTTTATATAAATTATCGGCCACCGGCATGGGTTCGTGTTGAATATAGCCATAACCCGTATTGGCATAGGTTGGTTTAATGCCCAGCGTTACCAATGCATTGATGCTGCTTACAAAATCAAACGCACTCTGGCACACTTTGGTAAATGCAGGAGCATCCAGAATTAAATGATCAGCAGGAGCACAAATGAGTAAACCTTCTTCATCGAGTTGCTGCAACTTATAAGCAATATAAGCAACACAGGGAGCTGTGTTTTTGCGTGATGGTTCACACAAAATATTTTCAACTGGCAGATCAGGCAATTGCTTTTTTACAATATCTGCATACTCTGTTGATGTAACAACATAAATATGTTCGCTGGGAATAAACTGCAGATAGCGATCATACGTTGCTTGTATAAGTGTGCGGCCGGTATGCAGAATATCTAAAAACTGTTTGGGAAAACCGGTACGGCTCATGGGCCAGAAACGACTGCCGATTCCACCAGCCATGATGGCTACATAATGATTTTTGTTCATAGTGAATAGTGAATAGTGAATGGTCAATGGCTCATCTTGCTACTTGCCATTTACCTCTCACCGTTTTAAATCAATCCTTCTTTTATTAAATCGTGCAAATGTATAATTCCCAGGTATTGTTTGTTATTAACAACTAATAACTGACTAATATTATTTTTTCGCATCAGCTCCATGGCATCAATGGCCAGTGCATCAGCTTCAATTGTTTTTGGGTTGCTGCTCATGATCTGTATGGCTGAAACATCATTGATAGAACTGTTTTTTTCCAGCATCCTTCTCAAATCACCATCAGTAATAACACCCAGCAATTCATCTTTATCATTCACCACGGCTGTTGCACCCAAACGTTTTTTAGAGATCTCAACAATCACTTCTTTGAGCAAGGCTGTTTGCAAAACTTTTGGTTGTTCATTATGAATATACAAATCGGCAACACGCAGATATAAACGTTTGCCCAATGAACCCCCGGGATGGAATTTTGCAAAATCACTGCTCTTAAATCCACGCAGTTCCATTAGCGCTACCGCTAAGGCATCACCCATCACCATTTGTGCTGTTGTGCTGCTGGTGGGTGCCAGATTGTTGGGGCATGCTTCCTGGCTTACAGT
>JANMOR010000720.1:0-1562 GCA_031369435.1 Chitinophagaceae bacterium | reverse complement strand
AGACAAAATAAGTTTTATGTAAATGATGAATATATAACTGGCGATGTGTTTACAACATCTGTTGGTAATGATGCCAACAGTGGTATTCCGTCAGCACCATTATTAACTCTTACAGCTGCATACAATAAGGCACAGGCTGGTGATACTATTTTTGTAGATGCTGGATACTACCAAACGAACACTGATATTACACTCAACAAATCAATTACATTCCTTGGTACAAATTATCAAATCAGTCCTAAGGATCCTTCCAATCCATTACAGGTAAACCCTGCCAGGCTTACTGAATCTGTTGTGGTAAATCATAAGTTCATAATTGCAGCAAATGATATTCGTATTAAAGGTTTTTATTTTGATCCTGCAAGTAAAACGCAGATTCAGCAAACAGTAACAACAAATGATTTTGACAATATTGAAATTGAAAAAAATCAGTTCTCCATTACAAGCAACACTACCTTAATTAATATTACCGGTAAACAAATAACCCCATTGGTTACAGTAAATTATTCAATCAATGATAATCGGTTTATAAAAGAATTTGGAACAGGAGGCACAACTATTTCAATCAATGCGATTGATGCCGTGCAGATCAATAACAATGTGTTTACAACAAATAATCTTTATTTTAATAATGCAAGGATTCAAAATGGTATTAGCGTTGGTAATTTAGCTGGAGACGTTGTTATCTCTAATAACAAAGGTTACCAACAAAACTTTTTCATTAACGCTTTATCTGCTAAAAAAACAACCATTACATTCAATACAGCTGATGATTGCAATCGATTTGTTTTTGCCGGCAGCTCAAATGTGAACCCGAACGAAATAGAAATTACAGATAATATTATTACAAATCCGAAGAGTAATGGAGGCCCTGTACTCAGTTATGCAAGAAGTAACGGAACAAACTTAAGCTCTCCCAATATTGCAAAGATTGAAAGAAATATTATCACACTAAACGGAACTGGATTAACCGCAGTAGCACAATCTCTGATAGCTCCTACACTGGATGCTGCTTCTGCAAATACACAAGTGTACATACGGAATAATAAATTAACCATTACCGGCGATTTCAGTTCACTTAGCAGTCCGGTTAGTTATGTATCTGCAATCCGCTTTTTAACAAACAGCAGGTACGCTTTGGTTGAAAATAATGAAATGGAGTTTACTGCAACTAACTACGGCAGTAGTAATAAATTCGGTATCGGCATTATACATAGTGGCTTACAGCCAGGTGCCAGTTTTGATTTCTTGAATAATAAATTCTCAGGTTTCCCTACTTCTGTTGGTATTCAAGGTAGTACTGGTTTTGGTCAGCTGCCCAATGGTGTTTCATTGAATATTAACAACAATAGTTTTACAGGTGATGTTATGAGCATCAATAACGGCACAACAGGTCAATCAGCTAATGCAAGTTGTAACTGGTATGGCTCAGCCGCAGCACAAAACTTTATCAGTAAACTTACATTGCCAACGGTTGATATTGTTCCGTGGTTAACAAATGGAACTGATAATGATGCTGCTACAGGTTTCCAACCCGTGCCGAATTCATGCGATGGTTATCC
>JANMOR010000715.1:0-3690 GCA_031369435.1 Chitinophagaceae bacterium | reverse complement strand
ATTTATACCCTTGTCTTTTTTCATGATTTGAGCCAGTTGATCAGCATTGATTGATTCAAGTATTTTAAAATTTCTGTTATCTGTTGAATGCTGAATTTCAAAAGTAGCTTCTGAGGTTTGGCAGGGTGCCAGCCATTTGAGTAAATTAGTTTGATTGGTTTTCTGTGCCTGAAAATATTTTAATTCAATAGGGAATACCAGAAAAGGATCATTCGACTGTGCAAAGCCATTTACAACAGTTACAAAACAGATGATGATTGAGAGAATTGTTTTCATATTCCACTATTTACAATATAAAGATAGGTAAGGATTGGCTAAACCAATAGTCGTTTAGATGACAGTAACTTTTTTAACCCACCCCATACAGTTAAACTTCTGTGTGAGGAATAGGCATTCTGCAGCTCCGGAAACTAACTACTAAAGGCTAAAAACTATCGATTGCTTTTACCACCTCGCCACAATCTTAAAATTCACCAATCTTGGTGTTAAACGATTGGGTATGGAAAAAATAGTATTGCTGAAATCTTTGATGAGCAAATAAGAAATGGTGTTGGGCCGGTCTATCACATTAAACACTTCTAAACTTGCCCAGATATTATTAAATCCTCTAAAAGGGTTTCGGCTCCTGCGTTTGCTCCGTTCTGCATCTAACAACAATGCACTGAAACCAAAATCAACACGGATATAAGGATCAATGGTTAAAGCATTGCGGTACTTTACACTGTTGGGGATATTGTATGGAAGATTGGTGCCATACAATAAGTTCATGGAGAATTTAAAATTTTTATTCGTTGCTAAATAATCTTGGTAAAACAAACCTACTGTTAAGAAACGATCTGTTGGCCGCCTGATCCATCCGCCTTGAATCAATGTACTGTCGATGGGTTTATTGGTTGAATCTAAAGTATAATTATAGTATTGGTCGTTATCAAGATTTTCTCTTGTACGCATCAAACCAATACTCAACCAGCTTTCTGCATCTTTCACCAGCTCACCAAATAATCTTGCTTCAATCCCTGTTGCATAAGCCTTTGCACTGTTGCTGCCGAAATAACGGATACGCACATTATCTACATCATAAGGCACCACATCGTACATGTGTTTGTAGTAAGCTTCTACCTGCAGTTTAAATGGTCGTGCACCCCAACCTTTAAAATTATAATCAATGCCTGCAACTGCCTGCCAGCTTTTTTGTGCACGCACTGCTTCATTTACAGTTCCATCATAACGGCGCAGCTCACGGTAAAACGGTGGTTGATGATAGGCGCCCGCTGCAGTACGGATGATGATATCTTTTTTCCATCTTGGTTTAAATGCAAATTGGATGCGTGGTTGAACCAATACTTCATTGTTGAGCGTATTATAATTATAACGTACACCAACCTGCAAGGTCATGTTGAGTGAATCATTCAGAATAAAATTATCCTGTACAAAACCATGTGTGCGAAAAAAAGAAAAATCCGCACTTGATTTAATGACTTTACTTAACTGCAATTGACTTGGAATAAAAGGAAGTGTATAACCTGCACTGTCCTGCAATTCCCATTCATTTAATTTGTCATCGATGGTTTGACGTTCGAGGCTGTGACCCCATTGAATAAAATGCCTTCCTTTTTCAAGACTTCCTTTATGTGTAGCATTTTGTATTTGTATGTTGAGACGGTTGCGTGCATAATTCTGAAACACACCTGCACCCAGCGGATTGACGATCAAACCAAAGCTGGCACGGCTTCTGTCGAAATCCCTTTCACCAAATAAATAAGCTCCCTGTATATCAAATGATTCTTCTTCTTTGTTACTGAACTGGCTCAGCATCCATTTTAGTTTCAGATTTGTTCGTGGCATATAATTGGCAGCAATGCCAAACATATTGGTACTGTACTGATCCCGTTCGCCACCTGCAAAATAAATATCCAAACCAAGATTGGCAGTAAAGAAAGGTGAGAAGACAGATGCAGTTTGACTGCTGAATTCAGGATTGAGTTTGAATTGTGTTTTTGATACATTGGTCATGGCTTCAAACATCCATTTGGCATTGGGTTGCCAGGTTACAAAACCCTGCAGGTCTTTACTGGAAGGAACATAATTCCCTTTTGTTTGCTGGCTGCTTAATAAATTTTGATTGCTCTTGTTTCTTGCACCAATCACAAAACTTACTTTATCATTTCTGGTTGCACCTTCAAATTGCAAACCCTGTTCAAGCAAAGAAATATAAGCAGAGCCACCGAAAGATTTTGGCCGTTTGTATTGAATATCCAATACACTGCTCATTTTATCACCAAACCTTGATTGAAAACCTCCGTTGTAAAATGTAAGGCTACGCACCATTTCAGGATTGATAAAACTCAGGCCTTCCTGCTGGCCCTGTCTTACAAGATATGGACGAAATACTTCAAAGTCGTTGACATAAATTAAGTTCTCATCATAATTACCACCTCTTACTGAATATTGCGAAGTGAGTTCATTATTACTGCCAACAAATATTTTGATCAATGCTTCCACACCACCTGTTGCAGATGGGAGGATCAATGCATTTTTTGGGTTGATGCGGTAAGAAGATGCTTCGGTGCGGATGCGGTCATCTTTCACCGTTACTTCCTGTAACTCCGTTACACCTTTTTCTAAACGAAGCACAATGCGTTCTTCTTCATTTTCATTTAAAAAGAAGTTGCGTTGTTCAGAACGATAAGATGTATAAGTGAAGATGAGTGCAAACGCTTTATCTGCAGGAACTTTTATTTTAAATATACCTGAATCATTGGTGGTAACTCCGGTGCTGCGCCCAAGAATAACAATGGATACCTTGCTGAGCGGCTGTTCATTTTCATCCAGCACTTTACCCGTTACAGTTGCTGATTTCTTTTGTGCAAAAGAAATGGCAGATGCCAGCAGGAGCAGAATAAGGAAGCAGATTTTGGTTGCCTTCATGGGAGATAAAACTAAACCTTTCCTGTAAAACGGAAATGCTTACTTTATATTTTTCAATTGTCTGATTGTTTCTGTTGGATCAGTTGATCTGAAAACGGTATTACCTGCCACCAGCACCGTTGCACCGGCATCGAGGATTGTTTTTGCATTATCTAATGTTACACCGCCGTCAATTTCAATATCAACCTTCAATCCTTTTGCATCAATCATTTGTCTCAGTTCTTTTATTTTATTGAGTGTATTGGGAATAAATGATTGTCCGCCAAAGCCGGGGTTCACACTCATTAAACAAACCAGGTCAATATCTGAAAGGATATCTTTTAATAAATCAACAGGTGTATGTGGGTTCAAAGCAACACCAGCTTTCATACCCAATCCTTTTATCTGTTGAATATTGCGGTGTAAGTGTGTACAGGCTTCGTAATGAACGGTTAAAATATCAGTTCCTGCTTTTTGAAATGCTTCAGCATATTTCTCCGGCTCTTCAATCATTAAATGCACATCGCAGATCTTTGTTGTTGCCTTACGGAAAAAATCAATGAGCATGGGTCCAAACGTAATGTTGGGTACAAAATGTCCGTCCATTACATCCAGGTGAAACCAATCTGCTTCACTTGCATTGAGCATATCGCAATCGGCCTGCAGGTTGATGAAATTTGCTGAGAGTAAGGATGGAGCTATGATCGCCATAAGAAAAAGTTTGTAGTTTATAAGTTTGTAGTTGTGTCCGTTAGCTCTTTCCAGCTCAGAGAATCAGACCAG
>JANMOR010000675.1:0-9243 GCA_031369435.1 Chitinophagaceae bacterium | reverse complement strand
GAGTTGAAAGGTTCCTTCGGGTAATTCAATCACAGAATTATCTGTTGCAGATATAAACTGTCGCTGCATTTGCTTTTGCATGTCTTCCTGTGCATATGAAGAAAGAGCCAATAATGTAAAAAAGAAAATTGAATGTAAAATCTTCATGACAGCGATGGAGTTTAGTTCAACAAAATACAAATTCTTTTGTTGCTCTTGCACATCATTCATTAACTTTCCCTTCTTAAAATAATTTTATGTCATTCAACGGGAAAACAGTTTTTATTACAGGTGCCAGTCGTGGTATTGGTAAAGCAATGGGCCTGCGTTTAGCAAAAGAAGGTGCCAATGTAGTAGTAGCAGCAAAAAGTGTGGAAGAAAATCCAAAACTCGGCGGCACTATTTTTTCTGCTGCCAATGAAATGGAAGCAGCTGGTGGAAAAGGGTTGGCTATTCAGTTGGATATCCGTTATGAAGAGCAGATACAGGCGGCCGTTGAAAAAACAGTTGCAACATTTGGTGGCATCGATATTCTCATCAACAATGCTTCTGCTATTTCGTTAACCACTACAGAACAAACAGAAGCTAAACGTTTTGATTTGATGCATAGCATTAATGTACGTGGTACATTCTTAATGACCAAGGCCTGTATTCCGTTTTTACGCAAAGGAAAGAATTCGCATATTCTCACATTATCACCCCCTGTTAATTTAAAACCGAAATGGCTGGCGGGGCATATTGCTTACACACTCACCAAGTTCAATATGAGTATGATGACAATGGGCTGGGCCGAAGAATTAAAAAAAGATAGCATTGCCGCCAACGCACTATGGCCCAGAACAACCATTGATACTGCAGCTGTTAGAAACCTGTTGGGTGGAGAAGCCTTAGCCAACATGAGCAGAACCGTTGATATACTGGCTGATGCTGCCTATATCATTTTAAGCAAGCCTTCAAACGAATGCACTGGAAATTTATTTGTTGATGAACATGTATTTGCTGCAGAAGGTATTACTGATTTAAGTAAGTACAGTGTGGTGCCGGGAGGCAAATTGTTTACTGATTTATTTGTGGACTGATGGACAATAAATTTTTGTTCCGGCGTGTAGCTGCTTATTTTATTGACCTGATCCTCATCTGTATTTTGTTAGCAGTTTATGTTTACTTTTTTGGAGGACGTTCATCTTCAGGTAATCTGATATTAGATCATCCTTATGGAAGATTGGAAATGATCCTGCTTGCTCATTTGTATTATATTGTTCAGGAATATTTTTTTCAACAAACAATTGGCAAACGTTTCTTTCAACTAAAGGTTCAAAAAATAAACGGCGGTTCTTTATCATTGAAAGATGTGCTGTTGAGAAACCTGTTGAATACAATTGAATTATTTCTCCTCCCGATCATTGCTTTTTTGGTTGTCTTTTTATCAAAGAACCATCAGCGAATCGGAGATCTGCTTGCTCAAACAATTGTTACAGATAAGAACACATGAAACAGGATGAAATGAAAACACATGCTTTTCGTTTAAAGCCCGGCCAGGATCTGAAAAAAGAAATTGAAGCATTTGTGCGGGCCAATCACATTGAAGCTGGTTGGATCATGACCTGTGTTGGCAGTTTAACACAATCGCATCTTCGTTATGCCAATCAACCTGCAGGCACAAAAGAATCCGGGCATTTTGAAATTGTAAGCCTGTCCGGAACCGTTAGTATCAATGGTTCACATTTGCACATGAGTATCAGCGACAGCAACAGCAAAACAACAGGAGGACATTTACTTGATGATAATATCATTTACACAACAGCAGAAATTGTGATTGGCGAAGACAGTCACCTTATTTTCACAAGAGAGAAAGATGGCACAACCTCATGGGAAGAATTACAAGTAAATAAAAAACAATAATTTATTCAAAGCCAATCTTTTGAACTGCCCTTTTAGTATTAAAAACATTCTCATCAATGACCCCTGTACGCAACCAATATGGCTCCTGCTGCAATAGCCAGGTCTTTTTGCAATAATCCCAATGCTGGTACACGCAACATTCCATGATCTGCTTCAAAAACAGGTGGCAGATGTACAGTAATGGCAATCAGCATGAGGAAGATCATTAACAGAATGCCTGCAAGCTTCGAAAACTTGTTAATGACAAAGGCAATAGCCGCCAAAATTAAACAAATGCCTGTGAAATAAGACCAGATGATGCCATCACCGGGCATCCAGTCTGGTACAATCTTTCCAATGTAAACCGGCTGAAGTAAATGGTTGATACCGAACATTGCTATGGCTATGGCATAAACAATAACGGCAAGTCTAACAATCGTTTTATTGTTCATAGCGTTGGGTTTTTATATCCTTAAGTTACACCTAAAAAACAGCGAATGCAAGTATCTTAAACCATCTCTTTCAAAACAGGCAATTCTTTTACCTGTGTCCGTAAAGAAAATGCCCCTTTGCAGGGGCATTAAAAAATACAGAACAAATGGTTTCAGCTTATTTCAAAACATCTCTTGGAACTTCTTTTTCCAACAGGTATTTATAAATAAACTTTGTTATTTCATTTTGCGAATGCAATTGCTGATTGCCCCCCCAGCCATGCCGTCCACCGGGATAAAGCATCAACTCAAATGGTTTTTTCTTTTCCTGCAACTTTTTTACTAATTGCAAACTGTTTTGCACATGCACATTATCATCCATGGTGCCATGATAAATACGCAGTACACCTTTGTATTGATCGATGTAAGGATAAACAGAAGATGATTTATATCCTTCAGGATTTTCTGCAGGTGTATCCATAAAACGCTCTGTGTAATGAGTATCATACAGGCTCCAATCTGTAACACTTCCGCCTGCCAGGCCGTGTGTAAAATAATCAGCACCGTAAGTTAATGCATAACAACTCATATAACCTCCATAACTGAAACCACTGATAGCAACTTTGCTCTTGTCAACATTAGCACTGTCAATCAACCATTTTACAATCGTAATCCAGTCTTTCATTTCCCAGTAACCCAAATTGCGATGCATATAGTTCACCCCTTCTTTTCCAAAATGTCCGCTTGCACGATGATCCATTTGCACTTGTATTAAATCCTGCCGGGCCCACCATTGTTGCTGCATATTCATTTGCCAGCCATCATACACTGTTCCTGCATTTGGTCCACCGTAAATACTGATCAGTACAGGATACTTTCTGTTCTTGTTGAAGTTGGTTGGCCAGAGAATACGTACCGGCAAATCATATTTTCCATCTTCACTTTTTACACGTGTCAATTCTGTTTTTGCAATTATATTGTTATAATAATCTTCGCCTACTGCATTTCCCAGCTCCCTTACAATTTTTCCTTTACCATTCACCAGTGTCATTACATCGGGTGTAATGGTATTGGAAAGGGTAGTGATAAAATAAGCAGCATTGGGAGATAACTGAATATTGCGATGTGTATAATCGCCAAAAGTTAAACGTTGCAAACCTGTACCATTGAGTTTAACTTTATACAGATCATATCTTGCGCTGTTATCTTTCCTGCAGGTAAAATAAATGGTTTGATTTTTTTCATCGATCCAGTTTATAGCTGTTACAGTATAGTTGCCACTGGTGATGGCGTTGATGCACTTGCCGGTCATTTCATGCAGGTATAAATGATTCCATCCGCTGGCATCACTTTGAATGATGAAGTTTTTTCCGTTCTTTAAAAATGTAATGCGACTACCCTGGTCATCAAGATCAACCCAGGTTTTTTGTTTTTCATCATACACCTCTTTTTTTGTTCCATCTGCAAGATTCATTTCATATACTTTCAAATTGTCTTGTGTGCGTGGCATCCACTGGATCCATAAAGCACTGCCATCAGGTTTCCAGTAAGGCATGCCAAAATACTGATCTTCTTTTTCATTAAAGTGTGCCCACACAGTTGCGCCACCATCGGGATGTACAACACCCACTTTTACTTCAGGATTTTTATCGCCTGCTTTGGGATAACGGGTTTGTTCAATAAACCCATGCTGTCCTTCTTCACTGTAAATGGGGAACATCGGCACCATGTGTTCATCCATACGCATGTAGGCAATATGTTTACTGTCGGGGCTCCACCAGAAAGATTTATAACGGGTGGGCCTTCCTAAAATTTCTTCAAAATATACCCAGCTTGCATAACCGTTAAGGATTACATCTGTTCCGTCATTTGTTAATTGAATTTCTTTTTTATCGCTGAGGCGAATTGTAAACAAATTGTTGTTGCGTGTAAAAGCAACATATTGTTTATCGGGTGAAAGCAGCGCATTTTTTTCCGGATCTTTATTATTGGTAAGGCGTGTTTCTTCTTTCGCCATTATTAAATAGAGATCGTTGTCTTTGTTGCTGATCTCGGGCACTACAACCTGGATGGTCATTTCCTGGTTCGTATACTCCGTTTCTTTACCAGTTTTAATATCATGGAGGTATTGCTTTCCGTCCCTCCGTAATACAAATTGTTTATCATCAATCCATTTTACAAACTGCGGTAAAGCCTTTGTAACTTTTTGTGGAGCTCCTTTCAGCATTTGCTCCATTGTAAAATCTTTTTGTTGTGCATGCGCAACTACAGACATTAATAAAAATAAAACAAGAGTTCCTGTACTTCTCATGTGAATGTATTTATAGTGAGTGAAGATAATTTTTTTAGTGAAACTGCAATTGCCATTGGGATAAGTGGATTTAAAAAACCGCAGCTAAATCAACTGCGGCTAAAAATCAATATTGTATCTGCTCTAATTATTCAACTGTCTTTTCAGGTCTCATCATCGGGAACAACAACACATCCTGGATACTTGGCTGATTGGTCATGAGCATACACAAACGATCAATGCCAATACCAATACCGCTTGTTGGGGGCATACCATATTCCAATGCACGTAAGAAATCATAATCAATAAACATGGCTTCATCGTCACCCCGCTCTTTCAGTTTTACCTGTTCTTCAAAACGATCACGCTGGTCAATAGGATCATTTAATTCACTATATGCATTAGCTACTTCCTTGCCATTGATCATGAGTTCAAAACGCTCTACCAGTCCGGCTTTGCTGCGATGCTTCTTGGTGAGCGGACTCATTTCAACCGGGTAATCAATAATAAATGTGGGCTGAATACATTTTGCTTCGCTTGTTTCACTGAAGAGTTCATCAATCAACTTTCCTTTCCCCATAGTTGCATCTGCATGTACTTTCAATTGATGGCAAACAATTCTTAATCCCTTTTCATCCATTTCACTAACATCAATCCCGGTATTTTCTTTAATGGCATCCAAAATAGAAATGCGTTTGAAGGGAGCTTTAAAGCTGATGGTTTTATCGCCAACTGTTACATCGGTTGTTCCGTGTAATGCCAATGCAATTTTCTCTAACAGATTTTCAGTAATATTCATCATCCAGAAATAATCTTTATACGCCGTGTACCATTCAAGAATTGTAAACTCAGGATTATGTGTGCGGTCCATTCCTTCGTTACGGAAGTTGCGGCTGAACTCATACACCCAATCAAACCCACCAACAATTAATCGTTTTAAATACAACTCATTTGCAATACGCATGTACATGGGCATGTCTAATGCATTGTGATGTGTTGCAAAAGGTCTTGCTGCAGCTCCGCCAGGAATGGTTTGCAACACAGGTGTATCAACTTCCAACGCACCCTGCTCATTCAAATATTCACGAATGGTATTGATCATAATGGTACGCTTCACAAAAACATCTTTCACCTGCGGGTTGATGATCAAATCAGCATATCGCTGGCGGTACTTGAACTCAGGATCAGTAACTGCATCAAAAGTTTGTCCTTCTGCTTCCTTCACAACCGGTAGTGGTTTCAATGATTTAGTGAGTACTGTTAATTCATGTACATGTAAACTTGTTTCACCGGTTTTAGTAACGAATACATAACCTTTCACTCCAATAATATCACCAATGTCTAATAGTTTTTTAAATACAATATCATATAATGTTTTATCCTCGCCGGGGCATACTTCATCCCGCTTTACATAGATCTGCAAACGGCCATGGCTATCCTGCAAAACAGCAAAGCAGGCTTTACCCATATCCCTTACACTCATGATGCGCCCAGCCATACAAACCTCTTTGTATTGATCTTTGGTTTCTTCATTAAACCCTGCCTTGATTGCAGTTGAATAATGCGAAACGGGATACAGCGGAGCAGGGTAGGCATCAATACCTAATTTATTCAGCTCGGCTAATTTTTCTCTGCGTATAATTTCCTGTTCGGACAAATGTGTACTCATACAAAATAAACGGTGATTGGCTGAAGCAGACCATATAAGTAACTGGCCGGCTTCAATTTTAACAGGTCGCAAAATTACCGTAACTGGGGCAGACCAACAAAGACAGTATCTTCGGCATGATGTATGCAACTATTTGAGCTGTAAAACCGTTTAATAAAGTAAATCTCTTGTTATGATAAAACGTTTCCTCTTAATTATTTCAGTTCCTTTGATTTTTTCTTCCTGCGAAGTATTATCCCAACTTCCTAATTCACTTCCGGGCAGTAATGGCGTTACGGAATACGAGGCAGGAATGGGTATTAAAGAAGCGCTTGGCCAGGGTCTTACCCGTGCCGTATTCAACCTTAATAAAACAGATGGTTTTTTTGGTAACCAGTTTTATAAATTATTGCTTCCTCCCGAAGTGCAAAAAGTAGAAAACACCATGCGTTCAATCGGGCTTGGAAAAATAGCTGACAAAGCGATTTTACAGATCAACCGTGGAGCCGAAGATGCAGTGGGGTTTGCCAAACCCATTTTTATTGACGCTATTAAACAAATGACCATTGCAGATGCCATCAATATTATCCGTGGGCCTAAAGATGGTGCTACCAATTATTTCCGGCAAAAAACAAATGCAGCTTTGGTGCAGGCCTTTTCACCTGTTGTAAAAAATTCTTTAGATAAAGTTGAAGCAACAAAATATTATGGCGATCTTGTAAATACTTATAACAGTTTCCCAACAACCCGCAATAAAATAAATCCTGATCTTACAGCATATGTAGTTGAAAAAGCTACAGCAGCCTTGTTTGATCAGATAGCAAAAGAAGAGTTGGAAATAAGAGAAAATCCTCTTAAACGTACAACTGAAATTTTGCGAAAAGTATTTGGTGCTGTTTGGAATTAATAAATAGTTGAAAGATGAAAATAAAACTCCTCCTCATTTTATTTCTTTTTATCGGGGTAAGCAGTTGCAAAAAAAACAAAGCAACTGTTATTACTTATTCTGATTCAGGAACTTTAACGGGTTTTGATCCACGATTGTGTGCCTGTTGCGGTGGTGTTTTTCTATTTACCGATTACACAAACACTTTCCACATCGAATCGTTGCCGGGAATGAGTGGTCAGGATTTTGGCAAACTAACTTTTCCCAAAAGAATAAAGTATAACTGGAGTTTCGACAGAGATTGCAGTGGAACTGTTTATATCAAGATCACTTCTTATAAATTTGAGTGAACTGCTGTCCGGCTTTTTACTTCATCAAATTGTTCGTCATAATCGCTCCTGATGGTTCCCTGCCAGCGATCCCAGAACAGAAAATATAATCCATAGTTTCCTTTAAAGTATTGATGATGCTGGTTATGGTTCACTGATGTGTTGATCCATTTCCCAACCAATGTGCGCTGAAAATTCTTTGGAAACAATTCCCAGCCTAAATGACCATACACGTTGTAAAACATTTGAAATAAAAAGAAAAAGAACAAATGTGCTTTGGTTACAGGGATTGTATAGATGAGCACAACAAGTATCCCTACTTCCAGGATCGCTTCCAAAGGGTGGAATGAAAAAGCCGCCCACGGTGACGGATTGGTGCTCTTGTGATGAATAAGATGAAATATACGAAACAGTTTAGGATGATGCATGAGGCGATGAATCCAGTAGAAATAAGTATCGTGTATAAGCAACATTAACGGGAAAGCTAACCAAAAATACAATTGTCCATATTGATTGATGTCTTTATAAAAAGTGGTGTGCTCCCTTCTTTCTGCATTTCCTAAAAAGAACCAGGGTACAAATGCAAACAGGAACATCGTACAAAGAGAAAAAAATATTTCCCGTTGATAATCTTTCAGTGTTGGAAAACGCAATTGAATTTTCTTAAACAAATTTCGTTTACGTAGTAATTGATACCATATAAAATAAGCAAGGCCGGCAATAAACAGGTATCGCAAACCTATTACGAGAAAATAACTGATCCATGTGCCATTAGGGTGAAGCATAATGTAAATTTAAACTTCCTTTTATAAGATCAGGAATTTGTATTTAAGTTTAACGAATAAACTTCAATCCAATTATTTCATTTTTTTGAGTTTTGTACGGAACTTGTCATACTTCTCCCTGTTTCCATTAATGAAGTACTGTTTGCGTCTGAACATTTGAATAAAGCCGGCAACAAGAATAAGTGGAGAAAGCAGGATAAATAAAAGGCTGTTAAGATCATTTAAAAATGAGGCCCTTCCCAAGATACCGAGTACGAGCAGTGAGGTTCCCGCAAACCCCAGCAACAATACTCCAACCCACGAGAAATCTTTTATCCTTATCAGTTTTACATCAGTGTAAGGAATCACCATCTGCTGATAAAACAATCCCTTTTTCGCATCACGTTTTGTGCCGGGTAAAATATACAATGAATCAGCTGTGGCATACATCAAATCGCCTTCAATCAATTTTTCATTTGTTTTGATGAGCTTGATTGACGGAAAGGTATCGGCTATTGAAGTTCGTATCACAGCTGCAGCATAGGATGTAACAGCAATCAATGCCATTAATGGAATGACTACTGAAAGAAGGATCAGTTTTTTCATTAAAGCCTGTTTTTTGAAGTTACTTTAACTTAATACATTATTCTTCCTGGTAAAAAGTTGCGATATTATAATTGCCTCTTTTGAATTTTAATAATTTTTGTTGCAGCTTCTTCCTGTTTTTTTCAAATCCAAGATAGTCGATTGGCTTACAATAAATACTACCATCATGATTAAGTGTAACCGTCGTTACTCCATAAAAACTCTTTGTTTTTCCATTGTAACAATTCCATTCGCCAAGGTTATCCCAAACAGGCTTGTAAATAGGGTCTTTAAATTTCTTTCGCATTGGAAAACCGGCAAGATTATAACCGGCAGTAAAAATACCCGGGCCTGTCATTACAAAGCTTTCACTCCCGTAAACAGTTGCATCATTCAACAGTGAGCTTAAACGCATCATAAGCAATTCACCATTCATTTGTTGTTCAGGAA
>JANMOR010000659.1:0-4307 GCA_031369435.1 Chitinophagaceae bacterium | reverse complement strand
GTTGATATTTTTGTAGATCTCAGCACGGTTGGGGTTTGTATTTTTTGGCCCGAAATAAGTAAAGCTATTAGCAGCAATACCATTATTGCCACCAACAAAATTATCAGTTACACTGGGCAGCCTTGTAATTTCAGAAAAACGGAAGCTATTATCGTATGCAATCCCAAATTTTTTACCGGCTGTTGCTTTCTTGGTTGTAATAATGATGGCACCAGAACTCGCCTGGCTGCCATATAATGCTGTTGCCTCCGGTCCTTTTAATACAGTGATTGATTCTATATCGTTTGGATTAATATCGGCTATCCTGTTGGTGTAATCACCGTCCCTGTTTGTACGGTTGGAAGCAAGCCCAAGATTCGAAGCATTGTCTTCATTGATTGTTTGGTTATCCATAATTATACCATCAACAACAAACAAAGGCTCATTGCTTAATGCCAATGAATTAAAACCTCTGATAACAATGGAGGAGGATGCACCAGCTATTCCATTTGTAGGAGTTACTGTAATACCGGCAATGCGACCCTGCAGCGAATTCACAAAATTTTCTCTTTGTGTTTCCTGTATTTCCTGGCCTGATACTTTCTGAACTGAGTAGCCAACTTCACGTGCATTTCGTTTTATATCCATAGCTGTAACAACTACTTCACTCAGTTGTTGCTTATCTGCTGTTTCAATCAAATTAAGATTAATACTGCTGTTATCGCCAACTGTTACTTCAACCGGGCGGTATCCAAGAAAAGAAAAGACGAGTATCTGTCCCTTTGATGCTTTGATGCTGAAATTGCCTGTTAGTCCGGTGGTAGTTCCGATTCTTGATCCTTTAATACGTATGGAAACTCCCGGTAGTGGTGAATTATCTGCAGCATCCCGAATGATACCTGTAATTGTTTGATCTTGAGCCATGGCTGACATGCTGATAATAATACATAGACATGCAGCCAGCAAGCGTTGAATTTTTCTCATAATCATGATTAAGTTTGGTAGAGGCAAATTAGGAAATTATGACTTAAAAAAGACAATTTGTTTTCCATCTAAGCTGCATTTATGTTGAGTAAAGTATTATTGCTGATGAATGGTTGAGCAATTATCATTGATACATGTACGGGAAACAGACTAAGAGTGAATATATTCGTCCATCTAATGCAACATCAATTTGAATAACAAAGAACTTTCTTTCATCAGGGTATCATTCATCATCAGCACCATCATCTGCGGAATTAAGTTTGCTGCTTATTTCATTACTCATTCGTTAGTCATTCTTTCTGATGCATTGGAATCAATCATCAATGTAGTTGCTTCAGCTTTTGCCTGGTACAGTATTTATTTATCAAATAAGCCCAGAGACAAGGAACATCCATACGGGCATGGCAAGATTGAATTTTTTTCTATTGGTTTTGAAGGAGCATTGATTCTAATTGCAGGGTTCGCCATTTTTATTCAAGCTGTACTTTTCTTTTTATATCCAATGCCGGTGTACGACCTCAATACCGGTGCATGGTTGACGGCTGCAGGTGGATTGGCCAATTTCCTGCTGGGTTATTTTCTGCTGCAAAAAGGAAAACAATATAATAGTCTTACTTTAAAAGGAAACGGTAAACATATTCTAAGCGACAGTTATACCAGCATCGGTGTGATCATTGCAATTGTACTCATCCTTTTCACAGGTTATTCCTGGATTGATCCTGTTGCCTCTGCTGTTGCGGCATCCATCATCATTTTTACAGGATTTAAACTGATGAATAAATCCGTTCGGGGATTGATGGATGAAGTGGATATGCAGGTGGTGGATGAGCTGGTAACTATTTTAAAACAGTATCGTCATCCTGCATGGATTGATATGCATAACCTGCGTGTACAGCGTTACGGACATTTTTATCATGTGGATTGTCATGTTACAATGCCTTATTATTTTTCCCTCGACCAGGTGCACCAGGAAATTTCCAGTTTAGATCAATTAATGAATGAACAATACCAGAAAGGAAGTATTGAATTTTTTATTCACACCGATCCCTGTATTGAATCGAGTTGCAGTCATTGTATGATTGCTGATTGCCCTGTTCGACGACACGCCTTTCAACAAAAGATTGAATGGAGCAGGGAAAATTTATTACCTAATAAGAAACATACATTTCCTGAATAGGATAATAATAAACTTTGGGAATTCCGGTATTATTGTTCTTCACTATCGTAACTGAAACGCAGCGGAGTGAGCGCTTCAATCAGTGGCTTTACACGATAAATATTGCGGTTGAACTTATTGCCTAAAATGATAATGCTGATTGAATCGGTTACAACACGATAAAATGTTGAATTATTTCCATGCCACCATCCATTGTGATAGATGATCTTTTTATCATTCGGCAAAGTGTACATCCTCCACCCCAATCCATAATTATGAATACCGGGCTTTTCAAAACTATAAGGTTGAAAAGCAGAATCCAATGTTGATTGTTTAAATAATATTGTGTCATATAAAGCCTGGTCCCATTTCAACAAGTCAGTTACTGTACTGTAAATATTTTTATCGCCATAGGTTAAATCAAGATGCGTAAATGCTTCCTGTGTTCCGTTCCACATATAAGAAGGTGTTACTGTAGCTGAATCATTCCAGTTGAACACATTTGTATGATTCATTTGCAAAGGTGTAAAAAAAGTTTGTTGCAGATATTCAGCATATGATTTTCCTGAAACTTTTTCAATGATCAATGCCAGCAACACAAAATTGGTATTGCAATAATTGAAACGCCTGTTGGGTTGATATTGAAGATCGGGCTGGTACTGTATTAATGTAGCAAGCACATCAGCATTCGTGATCTTTACTTTTTTATTCCAGTTGAGCTTTTCTATATAATATCCATAATTGGGCAAGCCACTTCTTTGCGCCAACAACGATTTGATGGTCATTCCCTGGTAAGGAAATCCTGGAAAATATTGCTGCAATGAATCATTGATGTTTAATTTCCCTTGTTCCATCAACTTTAAAACAGCCATGGCTGTAAATGTTTTAGTGGTTGATGCAATATGAAAAGGAGTAGCTGATGTAATCGAATCCGTTTTACCTATATGTACCGACCCGGCATATTTTTCAAAGAGGATATTCCCGCCTTTTGCAACAAGAAAGGACCCATTGAAACCTGTATTGCCAAGGCTTGTGTCATAAAAACCTGCAGCAATCCGGGTGAGCCTGTCCCGTTCTTCCTTAGAAATTTTCTGAGCTTTTTGTTGTATGATAAGAAGTGAGTCTGCATCAGCAGCACGCTGATTGGACGATGATCCACAGCCAAAAAGTACTGTAATATATAGAATAAGGAACGTTCGTTTCCTGAGTAAGATCATATCTTGGTTTTTCAGTTGATGTTTGGTCAACTATATTTGTGCTGCAATAATAAGGCATTCAACAAAATCATGGCAGAAAAAAAGACAACAAGTTATCCCAAAGAAAAGATCAATATCCTCCTGCTGGAAAATATCAGTGAAACGGCAGTACAGCATATTAAAGAAAGCGGATACGCAAGTGTAAAAAAATTAAACGGTGCATTAAGTGAGGAAGATCTCATCAGGGAAATTAAAGATGTGCACCTGCTGGGAATCCGTTCCAAAACACAGATCACACAAAAAGTATTAGACGCTGCCAATAAATTACAGGCCATTGGCTGTTTTTGTATTGGTGTAAACCAGGTGAATTTAAAAGCAGCTACTTCAAAAGGAGTGGTGGTGATGAATGCACCTTACAGTAATACACGCAGTGTGGCTGAACTGGTGATTGGGTTGAGTATTTTGCTCATTCGCCGGATTATTGACAAAAACAAAGCAGCGCATGAAGGTATCTGGAACAAAGAAGCGAAGGGAAGTTATGAGCTGCGGGGAAAAACATTGGGCATTATTGGTTATGGTAATATTGGCAGCCAGGTGAGTGTGTTAGCTGAAGCCATTGGTATGAAAGTGATCTACTATGATGTAATTACAAAACTTCCATTAGGCAATGCAGAACAATTCAGGTTATTGAAAGATGTATTGAACAGGTCAGATATTGTAACACTGCATGTACCTGAAACCAATCAAACTAAAAATCTCATTAATAAAACCACACTGAAACAATTTAAAAAAGGAGCGATCCTTTTAAATTATGCAAGGGGAGAGGTGGTTGACTTAGATGCGTTGCGACAGGCTTTAGTTGATAAAAATTTATCTGGTGCAGCCATTGATGTATTTCCATGGGAACCTGAAAAGAACGGAGATCGTTTTCAAACACCGTTGCAGGATTTGCCCAATGTGATCTTAACACCGCATATTGGCGGCAGTACAGA
>JANMOR010000646.1:0-11094 GCA_031369435.1 Chitinophagaceae bacterium | reverse complement strand
CAAATCAAAGGAGGGAACGTTCTTGCCTGTACCCCACCAAATTCGGTTATTATTATCAACACAAAAACTATGAAGATTAAAATCAACTGCCTTTAAACCATCCTGTAATCCAAAATTGTAAATAGAATAATTTGTTTTCATTTCTTCAAGGGTATCTTTTTGCGGAACAAAAAGCGTAAGCCCTTTATCTGTACCAAACCAAAGCTGTTTTGCTGAATCACAAAATACAGACCATACATTATTGTCAGCCAATCCCTGGTCTGTTGAATAATAAATAAAATTTTTCCCATCATATTTGCATACTCCTGCACCTAATGTACCCAGCCAGATATTTCCTTTGTCGTCTTCGGCAATAGAAGTAATACTTTTATTAAACAGTCCTTCTTTTGCAGAGAAAATAGTGATCGTTTCTCCATCATACTTATATATGCCACCTTCTTCTGTACAAAACCAGAGATTCCCCTTATTGTCTTCAAGTATTGAGTAGATGATCGTGCCTGGTAATCCTTCTTTTATTGTATAAAGAAGAAAGTCTTTGCCATTATACATAATAACACTTCCATCTCTTATTCCAAACCAGGTATTGCCTTTTTTATCTTCCTTGATATCATAAATTGTTTGCCTGGCCAGACTCGTACCCAAGGAATAATTTGTAAAACTTTTCCCATCATATTTAATAATTCCGGAACCTGTTGTACCGATCCAGATATTCCCTTTTTTGTCCTGTAATAAAGAACGTTGGCCCTTGGAAAATAAATTATCCTGTACTTTATAATAAGTGAATAAACGGCCACCTTCGGTTGTTTGTTCAGCATTTAATTTTCCTATATCGCCACCTTCAGTACCAAACCAGAGATTCCCTTTATTATCTTTTAGTATGGGTCTTATCCTGTTATTATCCATCGCTTCATCAGGTAATTTATAATCAAACTTTGTAGTATTGAGCTTATTTACTCCTCCGCCATCTGTACCAAACCAGATATTTCCATTTCTGTCCTCGGCCATTTTTCTTACTTTAATATTAGATAACCCCTGCTCAAGTTTATAATGAGTAAAAGCTATCCCATCAAATTTATTAAGTCCGCCACCTGAAGTACTGATCCAAAGATTCCCTTTTTTATCTTTTGTTAATGACCAGACTATATTATCAGAGAGTCCATCCGATTTGTCGTAGTGAGTTAAAGTTTTTCCATTAAGCTTACTGATACCTTTCACTGATCCAAACCAGATATTCCCTTTTTCATCTTCGAGTAAAGAGGAAAGTCCATTACTTCTCAAACCATCTTTCTGCGTATAATGTGTAAAAAACTCTCCGTCAAACTTAGCAAGCCCATTGTAAGTGGCAATCCAGATATTTCCATTACGGTCTTCAATACATTCGTATACTGTATCGCATGGCAAGCCTTCTTTTACTGTATAATGAAAGAATTCATTTCCATTATATTTTGTAAGACCGCCTTTTGTACTGAACCAGATATTTCCTTTTTTATCTTGGGATATTGATAAAACTTCTTTGTTTGACAAACCATCTTTCTCCTTGTATTGTATAAAGTTTTTTCCATCAAAGCATGTTACACCGTCATTAGTACCAAACCAAAGATTTTTATTCCTGTCTTCCAGTATCGCTGTAACAGTATTATTGCTTATTCCTTCTTTCATGGTGTAATTGATAATGTTGATACCATCATATTTGCATACACCATTGGCATCCATTCCAAACCAGAGATTCCCTTTACTATCTTCACAAACATCGTACACATAAGAATAACTCAGGCCCTGGTCAACATCCAGGTATTGTATGCTGGTAGTAGCTTGATCTTTTTGCCGCATAGGTGCAGCTTTTACCGGATGCGGTTCACTGAAAGGCATTTTTTTTCCGGTAACAGTTATGCTCACTCCGGTGGGTACAATGCCGTATTCATTTCGCACAACATGTAATTGATTGCCTTCTCCAAGTTTTACTTTCTTCAGCAAGGAAGTATCAACTGATATATTTGAAAGTTTATCAGGAACCGGATAAACATTATCGTGAATAATAGTTTTAACTGTATGAACTTCTTCAATAATTTTTGGTTGAATAATTTCTTTACCAATCCTTCTTACGATAAATGGAATGGGAGTTCCGGTCTTAACTGTATCGCCTAAAGAATTGATCAATGATTTTACAGAATCGCCTGTGAGTTGATTGATCGAATAACCGTCGGAAGTATTTAATGCAATTGAAAGTGGCGGTGGATATATGGATGTATTCTTTTCAACAATCTGTTCTGTACGCCCATTACAGGCATACAACAAAACGGAGAGACTGAAATAATTCAGAACACTTCTCATCAGCAGGAAGACAATTGGTTTTACAAAATCTACAATCCGGGTTACTATGTGTTAGTCATCGGTCTTCTTCCTCCTTTCAATCATGCTACATTCTAAAGATAACTTTAATCTGCACTTTTTCACAGGGTGTTTTCTCCCAAATATTAAAAGAAAAACACGGCTTCCCTTACCAATTCTTCTTTTAGTACCTTCGCCGCTCATCCTGTTGCAAAACAGCAAATACTAAGAACATGGCAAAAAGCAGTTTTGGCAATTTTAAAAGCCAGAAAACAAACGCACAAAAGAAAGAAGAGTTCCGCCAGGAGAAGAAAAAAGCAAGAGCGGAAAAAAACGAATACTTCGCTAAAAAGAAAGCCGAAGAAAATAGTTACAGAGCACAAGACACAAGAGATACGAAAAAAGATGTCCCCTCCGGATCAAGAGCTCAAACGCCTGCACAACCCATTACTTTTAAACGGGAAAACCCCAATGGTGAAATGCCATTGAATAAATACCTGGCGCATTGTGATGTGTGCAGCCGTAGAGATGCTGCAGATGTGATCAGAAAAGGAACAGTACTAGTAAATGGCAAGGTCATAACAGAACCCGGACATAAAGTAACCGATAAAGATGAGGTGAAAGTAAACGGTAAAAAAATCAGTATCCAAAAAGAACTGGTTTACATTTTACTCAACAAACCCAAAGATTATATCACAACTTCAGAAGATCCGCAGGGAAGAAGAACCATTATGGATCTGATGAGAGGTGTTTCAACACAACGGATCTATCCTGTTGGCCGGTTAGATCGTAATACAACAGGTGTATTATTATTAACGAATGATGGAGAGCTCACACAAAAATTGTCTCATCCCAGTTTCCAGGTAAAGAAAGTGTATGAAGTAACACTTGACAAAAACTTAGAGAAAAAAGATTTTGAAAAATTACTCAACGGTTTAACATTAGAAGATGGTTTTATTGCGCCTGATGCTGTAGGGTATGCAGATCCGAAAGATAAAAAAGTAATTGGCATTGAAATCCACAGCGGCCGTAACCGTATTGTTCGCCGTATGTTTGAAGCATTGGGCTATGATGTAAAAGGATTGGACCGTGTCTTATTTGCCAACCTCACCAAGAAAAATGTGGACCGTGGTAAATGGCGTTATCTCAACGAAAAAGAAGTACGCCTGTTGAAATTCCTCAACAAATCATTTGTGAAAAAGAAAGAAGAACTAAAAGGAAAGAACAGAGATGAAGAATAAAGTTGACATCATTGCTGAAACTGAACATTGGATCGCTCTCAATAAACCATCAGGATTATTATCTATTCCTGACAGGAAACAAAGTGAACCATCGTTAAAAGACTGGCTGAATGAAAAGTATGGCAAAGTGTGGATCGTTCATCGTTTGGATAAATTCACCAGTGGTTTAATTGTATTTGCAAAAGATGAAGCAACTCATAAAAATTTATCGCAGCAATTCGAAGCAAGAGTGGTTGAAAAATTTTATTTCGGCCTTGTGCACGGCTTATTGATCAATAAAGAAGGAAGTGTGGATGCCCCCATTATGGAACATCCGGTAAAAAAAACAACATTCATCGTTCATCAAAAAGGGAAAGCATCACTCACTGAATATAAAGTACTGGAAGAACACGGTCAGTATTCCTGGTTGCAGTTCCAGATTCATACAGGACGAACACACCAGATTCGTGTGCACATGAAACAGATTGGTCATCCTATTGTTTGCGATGAAGTATATGGCACAGCAACACCTATTCTTCTATCATCAATGAAAAGAAAAAAATTCAAATTATCAAAAGCAGATGAAGAAGAACGCCCGTTACTGAATCGATTAGCATTGCATGCATGGAAGCTATCTTTTAACGATGCAGAAGGTAAAAAGATAGAATTGGAAGCCCCTTTGAGCAAAGACTTAAGAGCTTTGTTGCAACAGTTCGAGAAGTGGATGAAATAAAAAAGGCTCCGCTTGTAGCGAAGCCTGTAACCAACTTATCATAATCAAACAGAGAACTATTTGTTTGGCTGTGGCGTATAACGCAGATAAGGTTTTACGATCTTTACTCCTTTAGGGAATTTTTCAATTGCTGCTTCAGTACTAACTGCCAGCACAACTATTACATCTTCGCCTTCCTTCCAATCTGCAGGCGTAGCTACACTGTAGTTTGCTGTTAACTGTAATGAATCAATGACACGTAACACTTCATTAAAATTTCTTCCGGTAGAAGCAGGATAAGTAATAAACAATTTTACTTTTTTATCCGGTCCAATAATAAACAATGAACGGACTGTAGCTGTTTCAGATGCATTGGGATGAATCATATCATACAAATTAGCAACTGTCCTATCTTCATCTGCAATGATGGGGAAATCAACAGTGGTGTTTTGTGTTTCATTGATATCGCTGATCCAGCCTTTATGTCTTTCCAATCCATCTACACTTAACGCCAACACTTTTACATTGCGTTTTTCAAATTCGTGTTTTAATAAGGCTGTCTTTCCCAATTCTGTTGTACACACCGGTGTATAATCAGCAGGGTGACTAAACAACACACCCCAGCCATTGCCGAGATATTCATAAAAATCAATTTCTCCAATAGAAGTCTTTGCCTGGAAATTGGGAGCAATGTCCCCTAATCGTAAACTCATAACATATTATTTATTGTGATTAATAAAATCGGGACACAAATATATGTATTTCCTACTCAACAAGTAGGCTTTTAATATGGAATCGATTGCACGATGGCAATATGAACATTCGTTAGGAAACTTCGCTAAAACCATTGGGAGGATTTTCCCTTTTCTTAGCGTTACGACCCTTTGTGAGTAAGGCTTTTCCAAAACGATCTTTCACTTCATCAATGGCTTTGTATAAATCGTTTTTCTTTTGAACATCCTGAAACAAATTGGTTTGTGCAGCTTCATCTGTCAGCTCACTCAGGCGAACTCCCAGCAAACGAACCGGCTGCCCTTTTTTATACAACTGGTGAAAGAGTTGTTTTGCATTGTGAATTAATTCATCATCATAAAAAGTATAGGGGATCGATGCCTGCCGTTGCTGTGTTTCAAAACTGGGGTATCGGATCTTGACAGAAACACAACCGGCCATTTTATTTTCCTGCCGCAGTTCATGTGCAATTTTTTCGGTGAGGCGAACAATTTCTGATTCAAGAAACTCCATGTCATTACTGTTTTCATGAAAAGTGTTTTCGCTGGAGATTGATTTCGATTCATGATAAGCATGCACTGCACCATAGCTGATACCATGTGCCCGTTGCCACAGATCTCTTCCATGTTTGCCCAACTGTTGTTCTAACATTGCATGATTGGCATCCTGTAATTCACCAATGGTTTCAATGCCAATATCCAATAATGTGTGAAATGCTTTTTCACCAATGCCCGGCATTTTATTCACCCGCAATGGTGCAAGAAATTCTTTTTCTTTTCCAAACTCAACCAAAATATAATTGTTGGGCTTGGCAAAATCCGTTGCAATTTTTGCAACTAATTTATTACTCGCCATTGCAAACGAAATAGGCAATTGTGTTTGATCAATAATTTCCTGTCGCAGATCAATGGTCCATTGAAAGGGATCAAAAAAACGATCCATGCCTGTGAGGTCAATATAAAATTCATCAATCGATGCTTTTTCAAACAGCGGTGCTTTGGCAGCAACAATATCTGTTACCCATCTTGAGTAGCGACTGTAATCGCCTCTTGTACCCTGCAACACAATTGCATGCGGACATAATTTCATCGCCTGTGCCATGGGCATGCCGCTGTGCACACCAAACACTCTTGTTTCATAACTGCAGGTACTCACCACTCCCCTTTCTTTGGTTCCACCAACAATCACGGGTTGACCAATGAGTGAAGGATCGTTCAACCGTTCAACAGATACAAAGAATGTATCGAGATCAAAATGTGCTATGATGCGCTGCTGGCTCAAGAGAACAAAGTTAGGAGCTAAGAGATCAAAAGAGAAAAGGAGAATAAGAGGTAAACACAGAGTCACTGAGATACAGAGGACACTGAGAAGAACTTTCCCGGAAATTCCTATCTTGAAAAATAATTTATCGTATGAACCTCGACTGGCTTAAAAGCGGCATAGCACCTTTAGATAATCTCATCTCCTTTCTGCACAAACAATCCAAGACCAATGATGTGCTGAAGAAACAGCTGTTAATGGAGTTGAGGAACAATCTCAACATTTTTAAAAATGCATTTTTAAATGAAGTGTCTTCTGATACCATCATTGATCTGTTAAGTAACGAAGCCATCCAGGATGCAGTGAAAAATAATTTCGCTTTTAAAAAATTAAAAGCCGGCGGCATTGAACCTTATCATGTATTTGATGAACGAAATAAAAAATACATTGGCTGGACGGTTGAAAAACTCATTGACAAGATCGATGAAAAAATTGTAGAGCTGAAGTTGTTGAAAAAGATGAACAAAGGATCGGTTGACAAATTAAAAAATAATGTACCACTCATGATCAGTAATCTTTATTTCCGTATGAAACTACTTGTTGATTTTATTAAGAGTGATTTTAAATAATACCTCACCCCTGCCTACCGGCAGGCAGGCTCGTTCCCTCTACAGACGCTTCGGTCTGTATTATAAATCCAAAGGAGAGGGAGGCCAGGCTAAGAAGATGATTCGTCTTTAGTACTAACAAATCAGCAAGAATAAACCATTCAGCATTGTACAGCATTCTTATTTAGTTGATATGTAAGAGTTGAAGTTTGGTTTTGTATTCAAAGTGCCGTCCTTCTCCTTAAAGGAGAAGGAAAGAGGATGAGGTGAATTATCTTTCTTTCATTCAGTCCGATTGAATCGGGCCGACCGAAAAAAAGTAACCCCGACTGAAAAGTCGGGGGTTCTTTTGTAGTACAGATGTATTCCGGATTAACAACGGGCTTATTTTGTATTCAACTGTTGTATCAGAGCAAGCAATCCTGATTCTGTTACTTCGGTTAAGCTGAATGTTACAGGGAAGTATGTTTTTCCTGATGCCGGTGCGCCGATGGTTACATCCTGCATTTCAGCATAAAACTTTCCGTCTTTGATCGTGATGGCAAGGAAGGTACCTTCTAAACCAATGGGGAAACTGCTTTGGTAACTCAACAATCCTTCTTTACCTACCGGTGCGTTGATAATTTTGTTATACAACTTCACCATGGTGTTTTGTTGTTTTACTTTAAAGAACAACATCGAAGGTTCTGCACCCATGTAAGAAGAACTTGTTGCAGGATTCCAGTAGTTACTGAAATAACCAAGTACGGTTGTTTTAGGACGTGGATCACCCGTCAGTGCATCACAGTTGCGCCATACACCCAGGCTATCCAAAGCAAAACTTGTTGTACCATTATTATTATTCGTTGCAATGTTTCCATTCTGATTCCAGTTAACGCCTCTTGGAACATAACCTGTTTGTGTTAATGTAACCGATGTGTTTTCATGATCATAACCATTGATGGTATAAGCAACAGCTGAGTCGCCTCTCCACATTGGTATTTCACGGATCTGCTGACCATTGGCAGGCTTAGGAGCTAATGGCACCTGTACCCTTGCAGAATCATTTTTCAATTGTAATGCTTCTCCATTTTGTGATGCCTTCACGGTCATTTCACCATAAGAGACCAGCATTTGTCCGTTTGCTTCTGTAGGGCGGTTACCCAACAGCATATCGCTTGCACTTAAAATATCTTTTACTTCAACGGTTACATTACCGCTAACAATTTGTCCGTTTGCTTTTTTAAAGATGCCGGCAGGGAAATTAATTTTTGTTCCTTTGGTTGTAGTTAATGTACCACCTGTTGATGCATCAATAGTGAAGCTTTCATACTTAGGAGCGTTGGCGTTAAAGAAAGAAACCATTTTTGCTTCCAGTACATGAGGTAGTACAAATGTTTTCTTTTCTTCTTTTTTACATGCAGTAAAGGTTATCGTGACTGCAATTGCTACGGCTGATAAGAGTAACTGTTTCATAATTTTTAGTTTTAAGTTGTTTTGTTTTTGTTTGTATAGGGGTATATCAGCGGCAGGGAAAAATTGTTACCCTGTTTGGGAAAGAATTTTTCAGATTGTTCTAAATGAGCGGAAATGAAGGGCTTAGTGAGGGCTTCTTGTTATAGCGATCGCTTTATTGTAGATTTATTCTTATGGATACATTTATTGACCAGGATAAGCGTATCAAGGAAAAAAGTTTCCTGCTGATGGTTCCGCTCTTTGCGATGGCTGGGTTGCTCTGGTCATGCATGTATTATTATTATGGGGCTAAAAATTCTGCATTCATTCCCGGTGGCTATGCAATTGTTTCTTTTTCATCGCTATTAATTTATCGCTGGCTTAAAAACTTTAGCGTTTTCCGTATTATTCAATTGTTATTGATATTACTTCTGCCCTGTTTACTGCATTTAAGTCTTGGCGATATTGTTTCATCCAGTGCTGTGATTTTATGGAGTACACTTTGTCCATTAGGTGCTCTTGCATTTCATCATACCAAAGCTGCTACCTACTGGCTCATATTGTTTCTTGTAATGGCAGTTGCAGTGTTTTTTCTTGAAAACAAATTATTCCCTGTTGAAACAAGATTACCTGACAAACTTATCAGCATCCTCTTTGTTTCAAATATACTGGCAGTTACTTTTCTTACATTTTATGTGTTAAGATATTTTGTGAATCAAAATGAGCTGGTAAAAGAACAACTGAAAACAGAACAGGCATTGCTTGCAGCAGAACGGGAAAAATCAGAAACCCTGTTGCTGAACATCCTGCCAGCATCTATTGCAAAACGTTTAAAAGAAGGAGAACTCCTGATTGCAAATGAACATAATGAAGCGGCTATTTTATTTGCCGACATTGTTGGCTTTACAACTATTTCACAACATATAACACCGGCTTCATTGGTTGCAAACCTGAATAAAATTTTCAGCTATTGTGATCAACTGGCGGAGAAATATGGATTGGAAAAAATAAAAACAATAGGCGACTCTTATATGGCTGCTTCCGGTTTAGCGGATTTTAAAGAAGAACATATCAGGAACATGGCCGATCTTGCTTTAGCTATGGTTGCAGGCATTCAGCAATTCAGCCTTGATGGTAAAAATCCTTGTAACATCAGGATCGGGATACATGCCGGGCCAGTTATTGCAGGGGTGATCGGATCAAAAAAAATTTCTTATGATATTTGGGGTGATGCGGTAAATACAGCAAGCCGTATGGAATCATCGAGCGAAGCCGGTAAAATTCAGATTTCAGAAAAATTCTACGAATTAATTAAAGACGATTATGTATGTGAATACAGGGGACAAATTGAAATAAAAGGCAAAGGCTTAATGAAGCTCTATTATTTGCTGAGCAAAAAAACATCCTGAGTTAAGAAAATAAAGAAAGCCTTTCCAATTGGAAAGGCTTTGTTCTATGAACAGATTTTATATTAATTCACGCTGAAACTTCCTGTAGTACTTACAATGGTTTCTTTAATTGTTCCGTTTGAATCTTTTACAATAGCTGTTACATTCCAAACAAAATCGCAGAGATAAGGAGGCTTACAAGGACCGGTTAACATACCCAATACAGAAATTGTATTGACGTCTGTACTGCGATCAACAATGGGTGTATTGTCTCTCATGGCAGCAGTACCGTTTTGTCCCTGCATTAATTGCCATACACGTAAGCGATAAGTAACCATGGGGCTGGTTGGACCAACACTCCACTTAAAGTTCACCGATTGTTTTGCTTCATCAAGAGCAATAATTGCGTTGTTTGCAGGAGCACCCAATAAGATTGAAGTTGTTACGGGTGATACGTTATTTTCTTTTGTACATGCTGTAAAAAGCAAAGCAATAGCGATTGTAAGCATGTATGTTTTTGCAGATAACTGTTTCATGATTCTTGTTTTAATTTGTTTAAAATGTTCGTTTGTATAGGTATATCAGCAGAGGGGGAAGATTGTTACCCTGTTTGAGGAAGAATTTTTGGGGATTGCTCTAAATATCCTGTAAATGAAGGGATTAGAGAATCACATTTTACCAACTATAAGCTGAATATTATCCTGTATAAGACTACATTTGAAGAACAGATCAAACTGTTTTTATACATAAATCCTTTATGAAAAGAGTTATTTTAATAATAGTAGGAATACTTCTGATACTGTTTTCTAGCTTCTTAATCTATATATATGCAACTGATGATTCAGTTGATTGCGATGATTTTGATCAAACATTATACAATTGGTTTCCTTATAAAAAAGGCACTACAATACTGCTCGCAAGTGAAAAAGGAGATAGTATGGTTGTAGTTTTTGACTCAGTTACAACATATCATACAGTAAGTTATTTAAAAGATGTAAAATGTGGCGGCTGTGCCGATGATATTACAGGTTACTTCACATTAGAGGGTAAAAAATTATCTATAAGTCTTGAAACTGACTTGAAGTATGTTTCTTTCGAAACAATATATTTCAATAATGAAAGCATTTACTCTAATGATATCCCTGTCCCAATTATAAGCTATTCAAAAAAGAATTTAAAATATGACTCTTTAAAGGTTTTTGAAATTAAAGAACCCCAACCCATTAAAGAAATATATCTTGATAAGGGAAATGGCATAACAGGCATTAAGACAATGGATAATTTTTATTGGCAAAAAGAGAAATCAGTTCCATTGACAATTAAAGAGAACATTACTAAAATTAGAGAAGGATGTAAGTAGCTAAGGTCCCAAGAAATTATAAAAAATCAAGTGCCTTTTTTCCTCAACAGAT
>JANMOR010000645.1:0-1908 GCA_031369435.1 Chitinophagaceae bacterium | reverse complement strand
TTTAGCCTCCTTAACTAATTTTACTATGAATCGTTTTATTAGCATTTGCTTTTTGCTTTCAGCATTCAGCTTGTCATCATTTAGCCAAACTCCTTCCTGGCTTCGTTATCCATCTATTTCGCCCGATGGCAAAACCATTGTGTTTACTTACAAAGGCGATCTGTATAAAGTAGCATCAACCGGCGGTACTGCTCTTGCATTAACCCTGCATGAGGCCCACGACTTTATGCCGGTGTGGAGCAAGGATGGTAAGAGTATTGCTTTTGCAAGCGATCGTTACGGCAATTTTGATGTGTTCGTCATTCCTGCTGAAGGCGGTGAAGCCAGGCGACTCACTTTTCATTCAGGAGCAGAATATCCTTACAGTTTTACCAACGATAATAAGAATGTCATCTTTGGTGCAGCAAGAATGGACCTGCCAACCAATCGTCAATATCCCGCAGCATATATGAGTGAGTTGTACAGTGTAGCAACAACAGGCGGAAGGGTTACACAAGTATTCACTACTCCTGCTGAAGACATTAAGTTCAGCAAGGATGGATCAAAGATGATTTATCATGATAAGAAGGGACAGGAGAATGCATGGCGTAAACATCATGTATCATCTGTAACAAGAGATGTGTACCTGTACGATTTTAAAACCAATACACATAAACAGATCACAACCTTTAAAGGTGAAGACCGCAACCCTGTTTTTAATACCGATGAATCTGCCTTCTTTTATTTAAGTGAAGAAAGCGGTTCTTATAATGTACACAAACAAGCTGTAAGTGGTGGCAAATCAGAACAACTCACTTCATTCAAAAAACACCCGGTACGTTTTCTCAGTGGCAGTAATGATGGCTTGCTTTGTTTCAGTTATGATGGCGATCTCTACACCATGCGTGGCGGAGCTGCTGCACAAAAAGTAAACGTTACAATTCTGTCTGATGCAAGAAATAACAAGGAGCAGGTATTTCGTGTAACCAGCGGCAATGGTATGAGTGTGGCATCGAACAGTAAAGAAGTAGCCTTTGTTTATCGTGGTGAAGTATTTGTAACCAGTGTAGAAGGTGGTGTTACCAAACGCATTACCAATACACCCGAAGCAGAAACCAGTGTGCATTTTTCTCCCGATGGAAAAAGTATTTTGTATTGCAGCGAACGAAATGGCAAATGGAGTATTTATGAAACAAAAATGGAACGCAAAGAAGAACCTTATTTCTATGCTTCCACCTTGCTGAAAGAAACAGCGGTGATTGTAAACAGCAATACCAATACGCAACCTTTGTATTCACCCGATGGAAAAGAAATTGCTTTTATTGAAAACAGGAATCTCTTACGTATTTATAATATTGCAAGCAAACAAAGCCGTACTGTTTTAAATGGAGATCAGTTGTTTGCCTTTGTAGAGAACGACCAGTATTTCCAATGGAGCCCCGATAGCAAATGGTTGTTATTTGATTATGCAGTGCCCGGCAGTCCTGTTGGTGAAGCTGGTTTAGTAAGTGCCGATGGTAAGAAGATCCTCAACTTAACAGAGAGTGGTTATAATGATTATAATGCTAAATGGATCATGGGTGGTAAAGCCATGCTCTGGTTCAGCAACCGTGATGGTTTGCGTGCTGCCGCCATGAGTGGTGGCGGACAAGCCGATGTGTATGCCATGTTCTTTACACAAGATGCGTTTGATAAATTCAAACTCAATAAAGAAGATGCTGCATTGCAAAAAGAAATTGATGAGAACAAAACAAAAGCTGATACAACTAAAAAGAAACCAGTTGTAAAAGACACGGTTGTGATTGATTGGGATGGTTTAACCATGCGTAAAGCAAAACTCACTATTCATTCTTCTGCATTAGGTGATGCCATTGTGAGCAAGGATGGCGAAACCTTATACTACCTCGCCAGGTTTGAACGTGGTATGAA
>JANMOR010000636.1:0-4014 GCA_031369435.1 Chitinophagaceae bacterium | reverse complement strand
GAAAAAGAGTGGAAAGAGAAGTCTGGAAAAGATTTCTCTTTTTTATTATAGCAAGTAATCTTTAATAATAACCCATTTCTCCTCCTTTGACCTTTTAGCAAAAAAAATGCCCTTCCGTAGAAACGGAAGAGCATGATTAATGTTCTGATTTAGCAGTACAAATATCGGTATTAATTTAAATTATCCATTTCTGTTTTTACAAAATCCATCAGTGTTTTAATGTGATGGGGTGAAAAATCAAAACGCAAACCTGCTGCTTCATATAACTGCGGCAATGTTTTTGTGCCACCCAAACTCAACGCATTGATATAATTATTCAAAGCCAGTTGCGGATTTTTTTTGAACTGCATCCACAAACCAATTGCGCCTAATTGAGCGATGCCGTATTCAATATAATAGAAAGGAACTTCAAATAAATGCAACTGTCGTTGCCATTCGTAAGGGCGGAATTGTTCCAATCCGCTGTAATCAATCATGCCGGTGCTGTATTCTGATGCAAGGGACATCCACTTCGCTCCTCTTTCTTCAACGGTATGCGCTGGGTTTTCATAGATCCAATGTTGAAACGCATCTACACGTACAATCCATGGTAAGATGGTAAGTACACGCTCCAGTTGTTTAAATTTTGCACGACGCAATTCCTCTGCATCTTTAAAGAAAATGGTCCAATGCTCCATCGTGAACAATTCCATTGCCATACTTGCTACTTCAGCTATCTCGGCTCCATATTCTTTAAAACCTGTTAATTCCAGGTCATGTGTAAGGAAAGAATGAACAGCATGACCACCTTCATGCACCATGGTTGTTACATCATCCAATGTTCCTGCTGCATTCATAAAAATAAAAGGAGCACCGGTTTCAGCTAAAGGCATATTATAACCACCAGGAGCTTTTCCTTTTCTGCTGTCAAGATCGAATCGTTTTAATTCATTCATCTTTTTCAAACAATCAGCAAAGAAGGGATTGAGTTGTTCGAAACATTCAATGGTTTTATCAGTCAACTCTTTTCCATTGTTAAAAGGTTGTAATGGCTGAATACCTTCGGGTTCAGCATCCATATCCCAGGGACGTAATACATCTACCCCAATACTTTTTCGTTGTTCTTCATAAATAATTTTTACTAAAGGAATAATATGCAGCTTCACTGCTTCATGAAAATTAAAACAGTCCTGTGCTGTATAATCAAAACGGCCAAGTTCTTTAAATTTATAATCCCGGTAATTACTAAACCCTGTATTCACTGCAATCCGGTGACGTTTTTCAACCAGTTGATTAAATAAATCATTTAATGCATCTCTGTCCTGGTAACGACGGTTCTGTACTTTAAAATAAACTTCCTCTCTTAACTTTCGATCTGGATTTTCCAAAAACTTACCAGCTTGTTGTAGTGTGTATTCTTTTCCATTTACTTCAACTGTCATCTTGCCTGCTATTTGTCCGAATTGTTGCTGCATGACATTCAACTCAGCCATGATGGGAATATTTTCCTCACGAAACAGGTCAATGCTTTTTCTAATGGAACGCAGATAAGTGAAATATTTTTCAGCATCCAGTTCTTTAGTGAAAGGAGACTCAACCAGCTTTCGGTTTAATTGATCTGCATAGGGTTGCATTTTTGGCGCAATCTCCATATAGAAGTAGTTAAAGGCTTCTTCCAGTTGTTTATTTTCTGTATCACAAGTCATGCGAACCTGTCGCCAGCAGGCATCTTCACTTACGATGGCTTCTAATTCACTGCTGTCTTTTAACCATTGTTCAAGATCCTGTTTGTTGTTGATGGGCTGATTCAACAATTGCAAAAAATAAGGCTCGAGTAATTCCCATGTTGTAATGGAAAAATCTTTCGGTAAAAATTTTCGTTCTATTGGTTTGATATCAGCACTCAACATATTTGTACAATTAATTAAATGAAATTAAAAAGAACGTCATTTCGACGAAGGAGAAATCTCACTTCATTCAGTTTGTTTGAATATTGGGAGATGTCTCGTACCTCGACATGACGTCCTTAATATAAATATGACTAAAAAATTAATCTTCCTTTTTCTTTTTTGGAGCAGCTTTTTTCTTTGGTGCTTCATCTGCAGCTTTCTCCTTAGCCTTAGGCGCCTCTTTTTTCTCCTCTTTTGGTTGAGCAGGCTTAGCTGTTTTTTTTGCAGGCTTTTTTTCTTCAACTTCAGCAACCTCTTCAACTACCTCTTCTTCTTCAGCAGGTTGTTCGGTTAATTTTATTTCAATGCCTTTGGCTTTGATGACACTGTACCATTTCAGCATTTTCTTCATATCACTGCTGTACACTCTTTCAAAGTCCATATCAGGATATACCTTTTCAAAATATGCTTTAACGGCATTGGCATTTTTTTCATCGGGCAAAGTGCCACCTGCGGCTTCCATTGCTTTTAATACGTCGGTGAGATTTACATTGTCACGAACCGTATAAATTTCAATACTCTCCAGGTGTGAAAACTGGTGCTGACGGGTTGAAGCAAATTTTGTTGATTGGTCGTCCAATGAACGCACAATGGCTCCATCGCTTTTACTGCTGATCAGTTCATATAAACCGGGCATTCCGGTTACTGCTATTAATTTTGCGTATTCCATATTATTATTAATTCAAGGGCTGCAAGTTAAGATATTTGAACAAACCTGATTTCATAATTCGGAGCTCTTAGAGTAGCTTCGAAAGAAATCACCATTTGTTATGATACGCTGCTTGCTTGTTTTGGTCTTTGCCCTGCAAAGCCTGTGCCTTTTTGCGCAGAACGGACTTGGAATTTATAAAAATTTGAAGCAGGTGGAAGGCAGAATTATTGTAAACACTTCAACAGGGCAACTTTTCTTCAAAAATTATCCAAATGGCATTATTCAAACAACGTTTGAACCCAACCAATATAAAGGTGATCAGGTGAGTAATGCGGTTATTCAAAAACCGATAGCGGGCATTCGTCTCATTAAAAATGACCAAAACAATCTTCAACTGATGATTGGTAAAACAATGGTTACCATACAAAAAAATCCGGTGCAGGTATATTACTCCAAAAATGCAAAAGGTTTTTCATTGATCAATTATGAGTGGAAAGATGACCATCATACAATGCAGTTTGCTGTTGAGCCAACGGAACAATTTTTTGGAACAGGATCCCGTTCCATTCCCATAGACAAAAAAGGATATAAAGTAGAGCTCAACAATAATCCATGGTATGGATACAGTACCAATGCTGATAACTTAAATTTCTCCATTCCTTTTCTGCAATCGAGTAAAGGGTATGCTATATTTATTGATAACCCATCCCGTGGATTTTTAGATATGGGAAAAACGAATGAAGCAATTCTTGAAGTTGGATTAAAAGCCGGGAAGCTGCAGTTCTATACATTCTTTGGTGAAACAGCATCGGAACTTGTTCAACAGTTTACATCTTTGGTTGGCCGCATGCCGATGCCACCCCGTTGGACCATGGGAAATTTTATGAGCCGCTTTGGTTACAGAACACAGGATGAAGTAATGACGATTGCACAAAAAATGAAAGACCAGCAATTTCCTTTTGATGCAGTTATCATTGACCTGTTCTGGTTTGGTGATGCTGTGCATGGAGCATGGAACATCGGTAATCTTGACTGGAACAAACACCGGTTTCCGCAACCGGAAAAAATGATTACTGATCTTAAGCAACAAAACATTAAAACAATTCTCATTACAGAGCCGTTTGTTTTATCTGAATCGTTCAACTACAAATACACACAACAAAACAAATTAAATGCTGTTGATAAAAACGGTGATACAATTGGCATCAAAGAGTTTTATTTTGGACATACAGGGCTCCTGGATATTTTTCAAAACAAAACAAAAGATTGGTTCTGGAGCAAGTATGATGCACAGATTAAAAAAGGGGTTGCCGGTTGGTGGGGCGATTTGGGTGAGCCTGAAAAGCATCCCAACTATGTTTACCATAATTTAAAAGATCTTGGACAAAAACGTTTGTTCAATGCAGATGAAGTACATAATATGTATGGTCATGT
>JANMOR010000635.1:0-1910 GCA_031369435.1 Chitinophagaceae bacterium | reverse complement strand
TTCCTGACGAACCGTTTGATTATGCTGCGCTTGTTCTTACACGGGTGATCTCCATTGTTGATGAGCAAACGATCACTACCGATCTTGGCCATAAATCAGTTGCTGCCGAAAATCCATTTCCAAGGGTTCATTTTTTAAATGCAACTGATGTTACACCCGTTTCACAAAGTGAAGAGCATCTGGTATTGAAAGTAGCTGATAGCAGCGCATTTAAAGTGGGCGATGTGTTGTATGGTGTACCTGTTCATATTTGTCCTACTGTTGCGTTGTACGATAAAGCAGTGGTTGTTGAAAACAATGAGGCAGTTACAACATGGAAGGTGATTGCGAGGGATCGTAAAATAAATGTGTAGTGATTTGGACGATGAACTGCAGACGATTCGCCATTCACCACATTACAACTTAAAATTCAACGTCACACTCGGTAACACCGGAAACAAAGAAACCTGTCTAGCTTCTACTTCCAATGTCCCTTGTAATGGATTTCCTTTTTGATCGTAGTAAATAAAATAAGGGTTCTGCCGGCTGTAAGCATTGTACACACTAAACACCCATTCGGTTTTGAGCTTGCGTACTTTCTTTGGTTGCGGTGTATAAATTGCTGCAAGATCTAAACGGTGATAAGCAGGTAAACGATATTGATTGATCTTACTGTATTGTTGTGTTAACACCCCATCCACCAAAAAGAATCGTTCAGGTAATGTAAAAGAGCTGCCGGTTCCGTAAACAAACACAGCAGAGTATTTCCATTTCTTTCCTTTCTGGTAATTGGCTACGATGCTCATATCATGCCTGCGATCATAACGGCCGGGATATTTTTCTCCATCATTCAAACCTGGAAATTTGCGCCAGGTCCATGACAAGGTATATCCGATCCATCCTGTAAAATTTCCTCTTGCTTTGTTTACATAAAACTCAGTACCATAACTCCAGCCCTTCCCGAATACAAAACTTTCTTCCGGATCACCAATGCCCGGTGTATATCCTTCTTTATATTCAATCTGGTTAGCCATCGTTTTGTAATAGAGCTCTACTGATGTTTCCCAGAGATTGTCTTTGAAATTTTTAAAGAAGCCTGCTGCATACTGCCAGCCGATCTGTGGTTGTACACGATGTGTGCTCGGTACCCAGATATCTGTTGGCAATGTGGTGCCGGCATTGCTCACTAAATGAATAAACTGCAGGTTACGTGTAATAGCCGCTTTAATAGATGTTTCATCATTCAATGCATAACGCATGGTTACCCGTGGTTCTAATCCACCATAAGTTTTAATTCCTTTGCCCCTGCCATAAACACTGCTGTCTAATACGTTTTGATTCTGGTCTTTTACATACAAAGTATATGGACCTACTTGCTGAAAAGAAGTATATCGCAACCCGTAATTAATTTTGAGTGCATCATTTACTTCCCAGTCGTCCATGATATAGGCAGCAATTTCATGTGCAAATTTATTGTTCACCGATGATGGTTTGAATTCGATGTCGCCACTCTTTCCGCTGGTTGTTTGCGGATTAAATTTGTGAAACGTATAATTCAATCCATATTTTAATTGATGACCGGTGATGGGATAATAATCAAAATCAATTTTAGCGGTTACATCACGGATAGCTGAGTTGAGGTTGATTTCGAAATTACTTTGTTTGCCACCAAAGGCAAACTGGTAATCGTTCCACACCAAAGATGTATTGGCAAATAATTTACTGTTGAACACATGGTTCCAACGAAAAGTTCCTGTTGAATTACCCCACGGTATTCTTGCATAAAAACTTCTTTCCTTGTTATTGAAAGTGAACACATCACGGCCAAAATAACCGCTCATGTACAAGCGGTCCTTCTCCGAAAATTTATAATTGATCTTTGTATTGAGATCATAGAAATAATAACCACTTCCTGCAAAAGCACTCCCCTC
>JANMOR010000619.1:0-5553 GCA_031369435.1 Chitinophagaceae bacterium | reverse complement strand
GCAACAATACCAGGGTTAATAACTAATTGTTTAACGAGGAAAAGAATTCCTTTATCTGCATGGGTAAAAGCATGAATGATATCGTGCCATATATGACGGAGGTTCAAGCGGTGTGTATCTGTACTTTGGCCGCAATTGCTGCAGAATTTCTGTCCGTCTTCAACACCAGTTAGGCAGTTAAGGCAATGTGTTGTTTCCATTAAGATGTTTTGGCTGGAGTGAAAATAATGAAATTGAGTTTATCGGTGGGTATCAACTACTCAGAAATCAATCCGGGATGCTTTTTTCCTTCCTGTAAATATCTTGTTACTATGAAATAAAGCCCCGGTTTTCCTTTTCCACAATTTCAATACTGGCTGACCATTTTCATCCTCTTTCCTTTACCTTTGCGGCCGGAAAATAAACGTAGAAAACATGCCCGGACAATTAAAAGAGGTACGTAACAGGATCAAAAGTGTTCAGAGCACCCAGCAAATTACCAAGGCCATGAAAATGGTGAGTGCTGCCAAATTACGTAAAGCACAGGATGCCATTGTTCAAATGCGTCCCTATGCACAGAAATTACAGGAAATGCTCAGCAATATTGTAAGCAACAGCGACGGTAGTGTAAACATGCAACTGGCATCGGAGCGTCCTGTAAATAAAGTGTTGTTCATACTGGTTACAAGTGATCGTGGATTATGTGGTGGGTACAATGCCAACCTGGTGAAATTAGCCAAGCTGGCGATTGCTGAACAATATGCTGAACAGGACCGCAAAGGGAATGTTGAAGTATGGGGCATTGGCAAAAAAGGAACTGAAGCCATGTTACGTGGTGGTTATAAAACAAGCGATGCCTACAGGGATATTTTCATGAATCTTTCTTTTGAAAATGTACAAAAAGCTGCTGCTGCAGCTATGGATGCATTTGTAAAAGGCGATTATGATGTAGTGGAGTTAGTGTACAGTCAGTTTAAAAATGCGGCCACACAGCAATTTAAAGTAGAGCGTTTTCTTCCCATTCCGAAAGTGGTGAAAACAGAAACTGCCGGCAACTCTTCGACATCACACAAAATGAATGCTGATTTTATTTTTGAACCCGGTAAAGAAGAACTCGTATCCGAATTAATGCCTAAGATACTCAATACACAATTATTTAAAGCTGTACTGGATGCCAATGCTTCAGAACATGGTGCAAGGATGACGGCAATGGATAAAGCATGCGATAACGCCAATGAATTGTTACGTGCATTACGCATCAGTTATAACCGTGCACGCCAGGCTGCTATTACAACTGAATTAACTGAGATTGTAAGTGGTGCAGCTGCATTGAATGGATAAAAAATGATGATCGTTGTTTGTTTGCCGATGGCTGTAACGAACAACAGCCATTTGCCAACTACCAATTTTGAACTATATGGAACTAAGTGTTATTATACCGCATATTGAAGCGCTCATTTTTACAGCGGAGCGACCATTAACAACATTAGAGTTATGTGATATGCTCAACAATGCACTTGGTTTTATTGAAGACCGTACTACACTAGACCAGGCAGAAGCAGCCGTTGAAGCCATCCGTGAAAAATATGCATCTGAATTTTATCCATTTGAAGTAAGAGAAAGTGGTGGTGGCTGGCAGTTCTTAACCAAGAAAGAATACCATAAAACAGTAGCGCAGATCAATGGTGATAAATTCCTGAAACGCCTAAGCACTGCATCACTCGAAACTCTCTCCATCATTGCTTACAAGCAGCCCATCACCAAAGGTGAAATGGAAGCCATTCGTGGTGTGAGCTGTGATTATTCGGTACAAAAATTATTAGAAAAAGAATTGATTGTGATATTGGGTCGTAATGAAAAACTTCCCGGGCATCCATTGATCTATGGCACTTCCCGTTCCTTCATGGATTATTTCGGTATCAATACACCCGAAGATCTGCCCAAGATCAAAGAAATTGTTTCAACTGAAATGGCTGATCCAACTGTAATGAGCAATCTATTTGAGAAGACCAATGATGAGGAAGAACAGGAATTACCAACCGACGCATTTATTGTTACAGAAGAAGGTGATTTGATAGAACAGATGCTGATCATAGAAGAAACAGTTATTGAAGAAGAGATATCGAAAGAAGAAACAGAAAGTTCTGAAGAAGCAGAAACAGATGAACAGCAAACGGAAGAAGAACAGGAAAAAGGTGAAGAAGAAAAACAATAATTCAACTATTTAAAGATAGTAAGCCGCTGATGCGGCTTTTTTTATAAGCATTGTTCAGGTTGTAGAACAGGTATGCCATACTTATTGCAGAATGATGAAATCCGTGAGTATGTTTGAAGTATGGCATACCTACAGCAGCAATCTTGCAAACTTGGCACATGATTACAAATCAGGTAAATTCGCAACTTACTCAATCGAATCATGACCCCTTCTTTATCAAACGAACAATTAATACAAATTGCAGAACAGTTTGGCACACCTGTATATGTGTATCATGCAGAAAAGATCAAACAACAGTTTGAAAAACTGAAAATAGGATTTGCAGTTTTAGATACAAGAATTTTTTATGCCTGTAAAGCATTAACTAATATCAACATCCTCCGTTACATTAAAAGTATTGGCTGCAATGTTGATTGCAGCAGCATCAACGAAGTAAAGCTGGCCCAGCATGCAGGTTTTGAACCCGGCAATATTTTATATACCAGCAACGGTATTGCATTCAATGAAATTGAAGAAGCAGTTGCAGCAGGTGTACACATCAACATCGACAGTTTATCGAACCTTGAAAAGTTTGGGAAAAAATACGGACATAGTTATCCTGTTGGCGTTCGTCTTCGCCCCAACATTTTAGCAGGAGGTAACCTGAAAATTTCTACGGGTCATGATAAAAGTAAATTCGGTATTCCTGTTGAGCAGATCAACGAACTGGAACATATTGTGCAGCAACACAACATCTTCATCCGTGCAATGCACATCCACACCGGAAGCGAAATAAAAGATGCAGAAATATTTGTAAAAGGAATTGAAGTGCTGTTTGATTTAATTCCGCATTTTCCTGAACTGGAAGTGATTGATCTGGGTGGTGGTTTTAAAGTGCCTTATCATCCAACTGAAAAAGAAACTGATATTGTGTTACTTGGTCAGAAATTGAAAGATGCTTTTGAAGCACATCCATTGGCAGATCATAAAAAACTGCAGGTTTGGTTTGAGCCGGGAAAATTTTTAGTAAGTGAATGCGGTTATTTAATTACACAGGTAAATGTGTTGAAGGAAAATGGGAAGGTTGATATTGCTGGAGTTAACACCGGCTTGAATCACTTGATCCGCCCGATGATGTACGATGCCTATCATCACATCAACAATATTTCTAATCCTAATGGCGAAGAAAAACCATACATGATCACAGGCTATATCTGTGAAACAGATACGTTTGCAACTGATCGTTCAATCAATGAAATCAGGGAAAGAGATTATCTTGTTTTTTATAATGCCGGTGCTTATGGTTTTGAAATGAGCAGCAACTACAACTCAAGATACAAACCTGCAGAAGTGCTGGTAAAAGACGTAGCCTTTCATCTCATCCGTAAACGGGAAGAGTTTGATGATTTGTTGAAAACACAATTAAACGTTTTGTAATCACTGCATCTTCAACGGTCTTGCCACCATTCCTTTAAATGCAGGCATATCCAGCTTTGAATTGGAAGGAATCAACCGCAACTGTTCATTTACATCTGTCATATCAGTTGGAGCCATACGTGCCCAACTACCGGTAGTAATGTATTTGATTGCTTTTGACAAACAGGTTTCATCCACATCGCCCCAGTTTTTATCCAACCCATCTGCAGCAATATGATCAGGTGCAAAACCATTGAAAAAATTAGCTTCATTATTTTTATTGATGGTACGGAACGACACAGGAAACATATACCAGTTACCAACAGGAATGGGATAAAACCCAACCGGCTTACCATGTGTGTTCGATGGACCAACTAATTTCACATCCAGAAAAGGTTTGATGCAGTTGATCGCCATTTCACTCGCAGAAGCAGATTGCTTACTTACAATAAAAAATACACGATTCAAATTCATCGTTCCTTTCTTACTAAAGGTTAAAGTGCTGTTGAACCGGGTGTATTTATCATTAAAGGAATATGTGAGCATCGTTTGTCCGTTGCCGGCAGAGGGCACTAAATAATTAAGCATGTATTCAGCCAACATTACATAACCTCCACCATTGTATCGCAAATCAACCACTACATCATTTACACCTGCTGTTGCAAAGCGATTGAACACCCGGTTAAAATCGGTACGTACCTGGTTGGTATCGCCCAAAAAAGAATTCAAGACAAAGTACCCGATCTTGTTACTTCCAATTGTATATACACTATCCAGCAAAAAAGGATTGTTGGTAAACACCTGCGAACTGAGTGTGATATTTCTTGTGGTATTATCGGGTAGTATAAAATTGAACGTGGTGGTTGGGCTGTAATAAACAGCATTAATAATAAAATTCGATTGGCTTGTATCATTGATGGGCACGCCATTAATGGAGTTGATCTTCCAACCTCTTTTAATATTGGCAATTCCGGCTGCACCATTTTTATCAACAGATGCTACACGCAGGTCAGTTGAAGTACGAAAAAATACACGCATACCAAAATCAGCTTCCACCCCACTGCTCACCTGGTTCCATTCACTTTGCAGCATAGCAAAGCTCCAGCGGTCAACAGGAGCACTAAAGCCGGGTTCAATACTGTAAGGGCGAATAGCTTCCATGATCTTATTTGGATCTGCATAGCTTTGTGCATTGAGACTGGAAGGAATATTATTATACCAGATATAAATATCACGGGCATAAGAAAGCGTTGTATCCTTTACTAATTGATCGGTAGTTTTATTATTGTTGTTCTTATTTTTTTTACAGGCTGTTAAAGCAACTATCAATAAAAACATTGCTGAAAAAATAATTCTGTTCATAGTGTATTAAATTATAATTGATATACGAGCTTGCAATTTAAACCGTTTTTTTGCTTCTGATTGTAAAACATAGAAATGTAACATTTCATTTGTGATTTTTGCAACAAAATGCGCTTTCTTCATATTTCGTACCTTGCCGCCTTTGATTAGCACAAAACGATTGTTTGATTAATTGATGAACTATGAACAAAGAAGAATTACGCCGGGAACAGGCATTGGAATATCATTCAAAAGGCCGGCCCGGAAAGATTGAAGTGATCCCCACCAAAGAAGCAAAAACCCAACGGGATCTGTCACTGGCTTATTCGCCGGGAGTTGCGGTACCCTGTATGGAAATTCACGCCAACCCGGAAGATGTTTATAAATACACTGCCAAAGGAAACCTGGTAGCCGTTATCAGTAATGGAACGGCGGTTTTAGGTTTGGGTGATATAGGACCTGAAGCCAGCAAACCGGTGATGGAAGGCAAGGGTGTACTCTTCAAGATTTTTGCTGACATTGATGTATTTGATATTGAGATCAATGAAAAAGATCCTGATAAATTTATACAGATCGTAAAAGCACTGGAGCCAACATTTGGTGGTATTAATTTAGAAGACATT
>JANMOR010000601.1:0-2968 GCA_031369435.1 Chitinophagaceae bacterium | reverse complement strand
GATACATGGGTGATTGACTAAGAGCAAAGAAAAAAAAAGTTACAAGTTGCAAGTTGCCGGTTACATGTAAGGCACACCGCATAATTAAACCTGAAACCTGGAACCAGTAACCTGAAACAAATTTTAAATCTAAAAATTAAACATCATACATGTTATCTCGTGTTGCCGATTCGATGTTCTGGATGAACCGTTATATGGAACGGGCAGAAGGGTTGTTGCGTGTATTGTACACCAATTATATTTTATCATTCGATAAAGGGCCTTACAATAATCATTCCTGGAAACCTGTATTGCAGATCTTTGGCAATTTAAAAGAAGAGGAGTTCAACACATTTGATTATACAACAACCAAGTCGTTACAATATTTGATAACACAACAATCAAACACCAACTCTTTAAAGTGCCTCATCAAAAAAGCAAGAGAAAATGCAAGAGGCATGCAGGATCATATCACCAAAGAAGTATGGGAAGAAGTGAACCTGATGTATCATACTGTTAATCATCCCGACCTGGAACGAAAGCTCGCCGGAGCTGACGCCCTACCGATGATTGACCAGTTATTAAAACTTTGTTTAACCTATGTTGGAGTAACTGATACCACCATGCCAAGAGGAATGGGCTGGAGTTTTATGAGCATTGGCCGGTTTATTGAAAGGGGAGTGCTAACTGCAGATGTTACCAGCAAACACTTTGAACAGATCAGTTTTGAACTGGAAGATCACAAAGATATTTTATACTGGCGCAACCTGTTGCTTTCTTTATCGGGATACGAGCTGCATTTAAAAAACTACCAAAGTAATGTAACCAACAGTAATGTGATTGACCAGGTTGTTTTTAACCGTCATTTTCCACGATCTATTATTTACTCCCTTAGCCGTTTAGATAAATATTTAAAAGATGTACTGGAAGAAAATGAACCTGCACAGAAAGAAATCCTGTACAGGGAATTCGGACGCATTTACAGCCGTGTACAATTTGCTGATGAAAGCTCCATCAAACAAATTACATTGCAACGCTTTTTGCAGGAAACCAAACAGGACCTGCTTAAATTTTCGCATGTATTAGGTCAACAATTCTTTTCGTACACTTAGTAATAACTTACAATGCCTGTTTTTAAAATACAACACATTACCAAATACAGTTACAACAGAGCCGTTAAAGAAAGTGTTAATCAAATTCGCATTTATCCCATCGCTTCTGATCAACAGGAAATATTACAACACGAAGTAAATATTTCATCCGATCCTGAATTATTTCTTTTTCTTGATTACTGGGGCAACCGCTGTGCCGATTTCAGTTTAGTTGATGCCCATCATGAATTAACTATCGACAGCAGGATCATCGTACGAACTATGGGGCATGAATTTATTACAACTGTTAACAGTACCTGGGAAGAATTGGAACAGGGTATAGTTCATGATTTTTATCTCATCGACTTAATACGGCCCGATGAAATAAAATCAACAACTCTAGTAGAAGAAATGATTCAATCATTTGATCATAGAAATAAAACGATCATGCAGATTGTGGAAGCATGTTCGGCTTATATATTCAACGAGTTTAAATACATTAAAGGCATCACCACCATTGAATCAACAGTTGATGAAATATTAGAACACCGTAGTGGTGTATGCCAGGATTTTGCACATGTGTTGTTACAGTTGTTGCGTACAATGGGCATCCCATCAAGATATGTAAGCGGTTATATTTGTCCCAATAAAAACGGTATGCGTGGCGAAGGCGCAACCCATGCATGGATTGAAGCATGGATCCCTCAACTCGGGTGGACGGGTATTGACCCCACCAATAATGTATGGGTTACAACTCACCATGTAAAGCTGGCGGTTGGCCGTAATTTCAACGATTGTTCACCTGCTAAAGGAACCTTTAAAGGGCTGGCCCGCCAAACTCTGTCAGTCTATGTTTCTGTAGGTTATGAAGACGGGCACGTGTTTGAAGAAGTAAACGATGTACAGATGCTGATCACAGAATCAGCTATTGAAGCAGAGCGGATGGCCATGGAAGCCGCACAACAACAGTAATTACTACAAAAGACAGAGTGCTTTTACTACATGGGAAAGCCATTTTCTGTTTTATATTTATGTTGTTCAATTATCCAATATCTGTAAAACCAAAAACCAATTCCATGAAAACCCAATTCTACAATGATCAGGCGCATATCGCCGAACAATTTAATATTGTTGAGGAACACACTACACAAATTGCCCGCCTGGCATTTCACAAAATTAATTCTTACAAACTTTCCTTAACCAGCCAGGCCTATTGCATGAGCCATGATCATTTGAAAGGACTCATCAAAGGCAGTTTGCTGAATTATGTAAATGCTTTCAGCGTTTTATACATCCAGGGATTTTTTGCTGAAGAATTGAAGAACTGAGTCGGCAGAAATGTTTGTGTGATTTAATTTTTTTATTTCAATCAGCAATCTTAAAATTTGCATCATAATCTTCTGTAATGAAGACTTATTATGCATGATATAGAACCATTTTTCAACTGGCGCCACATTTATGTGAGTGAAGAAGATGAACGCTCACCCTTCTTCGGGAGAGAATACTCTGAATTTGAGTTTTCTCAAACCGTCTATAATTTTTACATCCATCCTCAATGGGATGAATTTGGCAGTCGTACCTTATACCTTAAAATTTTAATAGCAGATTACGAAGAAAAGTACGCCATCATTGAACTGATAGGCGAGTGGAACGATGCTATTGAAAACGACATCATGGAATTAAAACGTGAAGTGATTGATAAACTGATGAGCGAGGGTATTTATAAATTCATCCTCATAGCAGAAAATGTACTCAACTTTCACAGCAGCGAAAAAGATTACTACGAAGAATGGTATGAAAACTGCGCCGATGAAAACGGCTGGACCATTATCCTCAATATGCCCGAACAAACGCAATACGATTTTAAAAAACTCAACCTCAACCGTTATCTTGAATTA
>JANMOR010000488.1:0-3007 GCA_031369435.1 Chitinophagaceae bacterium | reverse complement strand
TTCTTATAAGCATCACCCTGTTGCTGGGCCAAACGTTTTGCACGGAGTTTTAAATAATCATCAATAAACCCAATCATTCCCATCCACACAGTTGCAAACAGCATGAGCATGATATATACTTTACTTACATCAGCAAGCAGTAACGTAGGAACAATAATTGCAACGATGATGATCAATCCACCCATGGTAGGTGTGCCTTTCTTTTCCTTCTCACCGGCTAAACCAAGATCCCTTACTGTTTCGCCCACTTGTCTTTTGTGGAGATAGTTGATGAGTTTTTTTCCAAACACAGTTGAGATGATCAATGATAACAGTACGGCCAGCATTACCCTGCTGGTAATAAACTGGAACAGGTTGTCGCCCGGGAATTTAATCCCGATGCTGTTCAACCAATCAAATAAGTTCTTCAACATGCTTCCAGTTTATTAATTAATGACCGCTACTTTTTGTTTCACATTACTTACTACTCACCTATTTATCTAACAACTCAAATATTTCCTGCAATACCTGCTTATCATCAAATGGGTATTTCACTCCTTTGATGTCCTGATATTTTTCGTGCCCTTTTCCTGCAACGAGAATAATATCTTCATGCTTTGCTAAACTCACTGCTGTTTTAATAGCTTCTCTTCTATCTGCTATAGAAATAAATTTTCTTTTAGCAGCGGAGCCCAATCCAAATTCCATATCGCCTAATATTTCCAATGGATCTTCTGTACGTGGATTATCGCTGGTGAAAATAACCCTGTCGCTTAACTCACATGCCACTTCGCCCATTACAGGACGTTTGGTTTTATACCGATCGCCACCACAACCAACAACTGTGATCACCTGCTCATGTCCACGCTTTAATTTTTTTATAGTTGCCAATACATTTTCCAATGCATCGGGTGTATGAGCGTAATCAACTATACCAAGAATCAGTTCTTTAGGTGAAATGAGATAATCAAATCTTCCTTCTGCACCTGTAACACTGCTCAACACCTGTAACACTTTATGTTTATCCTCACCTAATGAAACAGCCGCAGCAAATACAGCCATTAAATTGTATGCATTAAACTCACCAATCAAACGAAAATGCACTTCTTCATTATTCACCATCATTTGCAACCCGGTGAGATTATTTTCGAGGATCTTTCCTTTGAAGTCGGCAATACTTTTCAAAGCATAGTATATCTTTTTCGCTTTTGTGTTCTGTAACATCACTTCACCACGCTTATCATCTTTGTTACTGATGGCAAATGCATCTGATCTCAGCGTATCAAAAAAACTTTTCTTTACTTTAATGTATTCATCAAATGTTTTATGATAATCTAAATGATCATGCGTGATGTTGCTGAACAAACCCCCTGCAAACTGAATACCTGTAATACGTTGCTGATGAATAGCATGGCTGCTGCATTCCATAAACACATAGGTGCAACCTGCATCGTACATCTGCTTCAATAAATGATTGAGATGAATGACATCAGGTGTAGTATGAGTTGATGGAATTACTTTATTGCCGACATGATACTCCACTGTTGAAATCAATCCGCACCTGTATCCCAGCCCACTAAATACTTTATATAATAAGGTAGCAATCGTTGTTTTGCCATTTGTGCCTGTAACACCCACCACTTTCATTTGATCACTTACATTACCAAAGAAATGATTAGCCATAAAACCTGCAGCCTCTGCACTGTTGGCTACCTGCACATAGTTAACATCTTCATTTATTTGCTGAGGAAGCTGTTCACATACAACAGCAATTGCACCAAGTTCAATTGCTTTGTTGATATATTCATGCCCATCTGTTGAAACTCCTTTGATAGCAATAAAGCAGGCTCCCTTATTAATATTGCGTGAATCAATCTGCAGATCATTGATTTCAATGCCTGTTGATCCGTGAACACTGCGGATATGCACCTTATACAATATGTCTTTTAATAAAGCCATCAGTTTAGATACAATACAATTTGTTGTCCTTTTGCGACAGGTGAACCTGCCACTACAGACTGATTATTAATTTTTCCTTTTCCACTCACCTGTACTTTCATACCGGCTGTTTCCAAAACATATAAAGCATCTTTCAATCCCATCCCTTTTACATCGGGCATGAATGCATCGGCTGTAGTGAAGGTTTGTGATTGAACCGTTTTATTTTTTAAAATTGATTTTCTCCAGTTACCAACCAGTTGATCAGTATAACTGAAACCAAATTGTGTGGAGATGATCTGTACTTCTTTTTTCATTCCGTTAAACGTGTACATCATTGAATCAACAGGTGATTGCAGTTGATAGGGAGCTTGCTGCTCCTGGCTGTATTTATAAAGATGATCAGCAATTTCTCTGAAAACGGGAGCTGCTACTGTTCCACCATAATAGTTAGCCGCATGTTGTTTATTTTTTACAACAACAATGATTGAATACTTTGGCGCATCTGCCGGAAAATATCCGGCAAATGCTGATTGATGCACACCATCACGGTATTTGTATTTACCATCATTTACTTTAGCTGTTCCTGTTTTACCGCTTGCTTTGTATAAGGCAGTTGCAAATGCATTCTTACCGGTTCCTTCGGTACAAACTGCTGCCAGGCATTCCTGTAACTGTTTGATGGTTGCTTCACCTGCAATGGCTTCATTCAACACAATGGGTTCATTCTTTTTAATAATGGTTCCATAACTCCTGATCTCATTCACTAAATAAGGTTTCATCAACTTTCCATTATTGGCAACAGCATTATAAACCATCAGTAATTGCAATGGCGATAACATGATCTCATATCCAAACCCCCATGAAGCCAGTGTTTGCGGATGCCAGTACTTTGCCTTATTAGGGTTTTTGACCATTGGCTTAAACTCTTCATTCAACTCAATGCCTGTTTTAGTAGTGAGGTGAAGGTTGCTGAGATGCTTATAATATTTTTTAGGATCTGCTGTATAATATTGATAAGCCAGTTTGCTCATGGCAACATTAGAGCTTTGCGTAAACGCATTTTTTATGGTGGTTACTTCAGGACCAT
>JANMOR010000482.1:0-5736 GCA_031369435.1 Chitinophagaceae bacterium | reverse complement strand
GTCTTATATTGTTGAATCCTGTAGAGCTGTTGTTTGTAAACCCAATATTCCCAGGCTGATAGTTAAGATGAATCTGTTCATGTTTGTTCCAAATTTTATTCGGATGCAAAGATGAACCGGAATAACGGCAATGATTTACGGAAAAGGAAAAAGCATTTTCTCAATCGGGAATTCTATTTAGCGGAACAACAATTCACAAGGCTTCAACCCAGTATGTTTTTTAAACGCAGTAGAAAAATGAGAGATGGATGAATAACCAAGCAAAGCACTTACTTCAGTTACACTCAATCCTTTTTCATACAACAGATATTTAGCGTGTTCCATCCGCTGACTTTGATAAAAATCAAAAACCGTTGTACCAAACATTTCTTTAAACCCTTTCTTCAAGTAACATTCGTTAGTGCCAACTTTACGGCTGAGTTCTTTAATGGTGATAGGATCACCAATACGTTGCAATAAAATTTCCCGGGCCAGGTTCATCTTTTCACGGTCGGCTTCATTCGAAAGGAATTTGCAGGCAAAACTTTCTTCTGCTTTTTCTTCAACCAAACATTCTAAACCGTACAATAACAATGTTTGCAACTGACTGTTTACATAAATATTTTCTAATGCATTGCTGTAATTGTGTTGCAAGAGGTTTTCAAGAATGTTCCTGGTACGGTTGCATAAATTAACAACAGTATAAAAAGATTCTTTCTGTTTAAATGCAAGTATCTGATCACTTTTAGTTTGAACAGCTTTTCCTTTTACAAACTGGCTGAGATATGCAGCTGAATAACGGAAGCTGAAAACATCAAATGTAGCCGTTTGTTCTTTACACTCAGGCGATTGTTTTTTGCAAACTCCATTATTACAGGCTTCATTTTCACAATACTTATTTCCTGAAATACAAAACCGCAGTTCAATACTCCTGTCCTTTGTTTGTTTGGGTTGATAATTGTACGCCAGTAATCCCACATCTTCCATGCTCCATTGAGGCTGCATTTTATAACGCTGAATATGATACTGTACAGAGCCGGGAATTTGTTTTTCCTGCTCATACAGCAAATCCAGCTCATGGGTCATGAGCGGATGTTTATGTGAAAGTGTGAGTATGTCGTTCAATTGTGCTAACACATTGCAAATTTAGGCATTTGAGCCCTGCCAATTTTTTAAAATTGCCAGAGTTTCGTCATGTTTCTGTTCCATACTCGTCGATTGAAATGCCTGAAAAAAAGATTCTTTCTGTACTATATATCTTTTGAAAAAATTGAGCAAAAAATTGTGATTTCATATGCCTAAAAACATGGCTTAAAAACGTTTCAACCGCCTGCTTTTCCGTACATTTGTCCGAATATATTTTTACCTCACAAAACAGACTTTTGAGAAGCATAATATGAGTACAGATTTGCAGGAAAAAGCCCTCAGCGCAGCAGCACAAAATGCAGGTTATGGCGCAGACAGTATCCAGGTTTTAGAAGGTTTAGAAGCGGTTCGTAAAAGACCGGCCATGTACATTGGCGATATCAGTGAAAAAGGATTACACCACCTCGTATATGAAGTGGTTGACAACTCCATTGATGAGGCCATGGCAGGTTATTGCAAAAACATCACCGTAAACATTCATGAAGATAACAGTATCAGCGTGCAGGATGATGGTCGTGGTATTCCCACTGCCATGCATACAAAAGAAAAACGATCAGCACTTGAAGTGGTAATGACCGTTCTTCATGCAGGTGGTAAATTCGATAAAGGTTCTTATAAAGTAAGTGGTGGTTTGCATGGTGTAGGTGTAAGTTGCGTAAACGCTCTTTCAACCAAATTACTTGTAACCGTTCAGCGTGAAGGAAAAATATTTGAGCAGGAATACCATATCGGTATTCCAAAATATGCGGTAAGAGAAGTTGGAGAAAGTGATATTACCGGAACAAAGGTTCATTTCTGGCCCGATACAACCATTTTTACTGCTTCTGTTTTCAAAAAAGAAATCCTTGAAGCAAGGCTTCGTGAATTATCGTTCCTTAACAAAGGGATCCGCATCATCCTCAATGATCTCCGTGAAACAGATGATAACGGAGTTACTTACAGCAGCACTTTTTTCAGCGAAGGAGGAATTGTTGAGTTTGTTGAGTTGATTGATAAAAACAGCAAACGCAGTCCGTTATTACCCCAGGTGATTTATATGGATGGACATGACCCTGTAAGCAATGTAGCTGTTGAAGTGGCCATGGTATATAACGACTCTTACAATGAGCATATCTTCTCTTATGTAAATAATATCAACACCATTGAAGGTGGTACACATGTAACCGGTTTTCGCAGGGCCATTACAAGAGTGTTTACTTCTTACGGAAAAAAAGAAGGTTTATTTGAAAGAGCAAAAGTGGATGTTGAAGGTGATGATTTCCGTGAAGGTTTAACTGCCATCATATCTGTAAAAGTTCCGGAACCCCAATTTGAAGGACAAACAAAAACCAAACTTGGCAACAGTGAAGTAAGTGGTATTGTTGAAACTTCAGTTGGCCGCACATTAGAAGCTTATCTCGAAGAAAACCCAAGAGAAGCCAAGAACATTGTTCAAAAAATTATTCTGGCAGCACAGGCAAGAGCAGCTGCAAAAAAAGCCCGTGAACTGGTTCAACGTAAAACTGTATTAAGCGGTGGTGGTTTACCAGGTAAACTGGCTGATTGTTCAGACAGGGACCCTGAACGTTGCGAATTATATTTAGTTGAGGGCGATTCAGCAGGCGGTACAGCCAAGCAGGGTCGTGACCGCAGCTTCCAGGCCATCCTTCCTTTGAGAGGTAAAATTCTCAACGTAGAAAAAGCTATGGAGCATAAGATCTATGATAACGAAGAGATCCGCAACATGTTTACTGCCTTAGGCGTAAAAATGGGAACACCCGAAGATCCAAAAGCATTAGATATCAGCAAGCTCCGTTATCATAAAATCATCATCATGACGGATGCTGATGTGGATGGCAGCCATATCGCTACTTTGATACTTACATTCTTCTTCCGTTATATGACTGCGATTGTTGAGCAGGGCTATTTATACATTGCTCAACCACCTCTATACCAGGTAAAGAAAGGAAAGGACATGGCATATGCATGGACAGAAGAACAACGTAAAGGATATATCACTCAGTTTGGTGCAGGAAAAGAAGATAGTGTTGGCGTACAGCGTTATAAAGGTTTGGGTGAAATGAATGCAGATCAGTTATGGGAAACAACCATGAACCCTGCTACCCGTGCATTAAAACTGGTAACCATTGAAAGTGCAGCAGAAGCCGACCGTGTTTTCAGTATGTTGATGGGTGATGAGGTGGCTCCCCGCAGAGAATTTATAGAAAGTCATGCGAAGTATGCCAATATTGATGTGTAAACACTTCTGTTTTCAGGGTAACTCATTCACAACTCTCAGGCTAAAAATCGAACAATTCTTATGAATAAAGCAGCTCTCCGGAGCTGCTTTTGCATTGATTTTCAATGATAAACACTCTTGTGGAAAGCATTTTTCAGCTATTTTAGGGAAAAGCAGTACTTTTAAACTGAGCCGGAAGGCCGGGAATCTTTTACTAACCCCCAAAAATTATTGAATTATGCAATTAACAGCGTATAACGTAAAGACAAAAGAGAAAGATGTTCCTATCCAGAATGCAATTGTATCCCGTACTTCTAAAGGTGGATATATTGCAAAAGGTGATGATGGAAAAGGTAATAAGCTTACTGCTTTGTTAGGCGAAGCAAAAGCTTTAGCCGCCATTGCAGCAGGTACAGCAAAAAAAGGCTGGGACTAATTTCTGAATGATATTGAAAAGTCGCCCCGCATATGTGGGGCGACTTTTTTATGTTCATCTGTTATGCTTTTGCTGCTGATGATTTATAACGGAAAGCTGTTAGCAATCCCTCTTGTTACACTTTGAATAGCTTGCTGTAAAGGATAATTCCAATCTGTTTGGTTTCTGAATCTTGTACTCCACATCGTGTAACTTCCTTTTACTAAAGCACAATTGATATACATATCGCTTGTTCGTGCAGCTCCTGTTGGAAGATTTAACCGTGGTATCGTTTGATTGACGATGCCGCCAATGACATCAACACCCAATGCAACTTCATCACGCATGATACGATTTTGTGTAACACGCATGGTTACTACAGCATCAACAGATAATATCCTGGCGAGTTCCTGCGGATCCATTTGCCATGCTGTTGAATCAGTGATTCCTTTTTCACTCATTAATTTAAGCGTTTTGTCGATACTTTGAAATTGTACCTGCGAATAATTTCTTGTACGGTAATCATAAAACTGCACCAGGTCAATATATAATGACTGATGCATGAATTTGCGATGTTCTTCAACTGTTTTTTGAAATTGTTCAGCAGTAACATTCTTTGGCATGTTCCCTGTAACTTCCAATTGCACCGGTAAAATGGCAATGGTTCTGATGTTGTAACGATCGACCCGTTCAATCATTTTTTTTCTGGCGCAGGAAGTAATAATAACAGAGAAAGATAAAAAGAGTAAAGCTTGCTTCATAAGCGAGGGTTTAAGTGGATTAATAGTTCTTGACATTGAAACTTCCTCAAGCTCAATGCCAGAGTATACAAAACGCTTTTACCCGAACTTTTATTATGCTTTACTTAACAGGGTTATCGTAAAACTACTTGATCAAACGGATGGTTAAAGGATAGCGGTATAAAATATCATCAGCTGCTTTAATAGCTGCAATGATATACAGGATCAATGATACCACTCCTATTGCAATCAAGAGTAAAATACCTACGAGCACCAAAATGAGTACAACACTCACCATGCAATACAAAAAGATGGAGATCTGAAAATTGAGCGCTTCTTTTGCATGCTCGGCCACATAAGGTGACTCATCTTTTTTTACTAAATAAATAACCAGTGCAGGAATAAAAGAAAAGAAGATGGATAAAACATGACAGAGAATAGCCATTGTACGTTCATCGCTGCTAACGCCGGCATATTTAATTTCTCTTGATTGGGTGAAACTTTGTTCCATGATAAAAGGTTTATGATTAAGAATAGAAAGTTATGAAAATAAAATCTAAGCTTTCGCAATCATTTCCTTTTCTTTTACTGCAATTGAAATACGTTGCAATAACCGAAGCAGGGCTTCCATACCCTTAATATCTTCTATTACCAGCATGAACAACTTCCCTGTTTGTTTCAATCTTGCTTTATTCAATGAGGTTTGAATGAACTGCAGAATATGATTAAATATGGCTGATTCAAAATAAGGTGAGTCGGGGTTGTTGATAAAATAACAACGCAGTGTGTCGTCTTTCAATGTCATCTTTTCAAATCCCAGCTCTACTGCAATTCTTCTGCAACGAACAGTGGCAAACAAATCTTCCACCTGTGACGGTATAGGTCCGAACCTGTCGATGAGTTCTGCATGAAAAGCTAGCAGGTCATCTTCTGTTTCGGAATTATCAAGTCTTGAATATAAACTCAACCGCTCTGCAATGCTTTCTACATAGGCATCAGGGATCAGTATTTCCAGGTCAGTATCAATCATGCAATCCTTTACATAGTTTTCCTGCTGCTGAATTTCATCTTTAAACAATTCACGGAATTTGGTACGCTTCAATTCCCTGATGGCTTCATCCAAAACTTTCTGATACATTTCAAAACCAATCTCTGCCATGAAACCGCTTTGCTCACCACCCAGCATATTTCCTGCACCACGAATATCAAGGTCACGCATGGCTATCTGGAAGCCACTT
>JANMOR010000476.1:0-10157 GCA_031369435.1 Chitinophagaceae bacterium | reverse complement strand
AATGGCTGATGGATGGCAAACTCCATTGAGAAGTAGGCAACCTTTTTTGAATAAGCACTATCTGTCTGGTAAGGAACTTTAAAATTATTAAACGTCATAATACTGAGTTAGTTTGCTAAAGGGTTCGCAATATAAATGGAAAATTTTAAATGGGGTTTTTTGGGGGTATAACGATTATTCACATCAATCGTTTGGTATCACTGCGGTAACCTCTATTTCAATGAGCAAACGGGCATCAATTAATGCCGAAACCTCTACCATTGTTGATGCCGGCTTAATGTTTTGAAATACTTCGCCGTGTGCTTTACCGGCCTCTTCCCATTTTGAAATGTCGGTAATAAACATCCTTGTACGCACTACATGATCAAGGGCAGAACCAGCCTGTACAAGGGCTTTCCCTATTTTTTGAAAGATGAATTTTGTTTGTTCATATACGCTGCCCTCTCCTATCAACTCATCTCCATCAACGGCTGTTGTGCCTGCAACTTCAACAAGGTTGCCTACTTTTACAGCCCTTGAATAACCTACCACATCCTCCCACGGAGATCCTGAGCTGATTAAAGTGCGATCGTTCATTTTTTCTTTTTTGATTTTTGTTTGGGTTGAACCGGCTCCCTTTTCTTAGGATAAGAGCCTTCAAAGAAACAGGTAATGCCCCTGTAAGAACCACAGCCGTTCTGTTCCTTGATATTGACTGAAGAATTACTGAAATTAAATTCAATTACACAATCGCTGTTACCATCACGGAAAATGCCTTTTCCGGAAGCAATCCATTCACCCTCTCCTTTTACTTCACCTGTACAGTTGCCATTTTGTTTACTGAAGTGTATAAAAAATTGAAAGGCTTTTGCTGATGCACCGTCACGTATGGAGACGAGGTTCTTTTTATCGCTTGTATAGTCAGCTGAATATTTATTCTTGCGGGCAAATGTATCAATGGGGTTACCCATAATTACATTACTCAAATCTTCTGTACTGTTGGTCATGGCCATGATAAACTGCCCGGTGGCATCCATATAATAAATCGATTCATTTGTCCATAGCTCACCGGTAGGAGTTTTTTGTTCCTGTATAAAAGAGATATTGAATTTATTATCGATCCTGCAATATTTTGGTCCTGTGCCTTTGGGCAGATAATTGCTGATGTCAACAGCCGACAGCAATGTTGCTTTTTTATCAAAGTAAAACAATTGCACTTTTCTTGACTTATCAAGAATGGATTTTACAAGGATATAGTTTCTTTCTTCTTCATCGGTTGCTTTACCAATAAGATACAGTTTCGGTTTTTTTGCAGTGGGATAAAGCTTATCAAATACTGTATCGGGGATGAATGTTTGAAATGCAACCTGGTTTATGAGGGAAGAATCCTTTTCCTTTTTAAGGATCATTGAATCGTTGATAAGGATGGGGAAAGGAAGCTGAGTTGCGAGACTTATAAAATCAGCAGCTGTTAAATCTTCATCGGTAATAGCTTTGTTTTTTTTGCTTTTGCAGGCAGCAAACACAACAAACAACAGCAACCACATCCATTTTTTATACATATGACCAGTTTGTGAAAAGTAGTTAAAAGTAAAGTTTTTGACTGTGAATCAAAATTCTGTCCAAAATTCAGTTTGATTGAAATATTTTTTTTAGATTTGCCTAAATTATAATTTCATACAGTATGAACTTTTCTATTGCTGAAGAAAACTACATCAAAGCCATCTGGCGTTTGCAGCAAACCGACAGTAATGTTACAACCAATGAATTGTCGGCCGAGTTGCAAACCAAACCAGCTTCTGTAACGGATATGCTCAAACGACTGAAAGAAAAAAAACTCCTGCACTATGAACCTTACTATGGCGTAAAACTAAATGCAGAAGGGAAGAAATTAGCCTTAAACATCGTTCGTCGTCACAGGTTATGGGAATTTTTTTTAGTAGAGAAATTAAAATTTGAATGGGATGCCGTGCATGCAATTGCAGAAGAACTGGAGCATGTAAGCAGTAATGAGCTGATTGAAAGACTGGATCATTTTCTCGGGCACCCCAAAGCTGATCCGCATGGTGATCCTATTCCCGACAGCAGCGGACGGATGGAAAGTTCCAATCATTTCAGCCTGCATCAATTGAAAGAACAGCAACAGGCAATCGTTACAGGAGTTGGAGATCAAAGCAGTGGGCTGCTTGAAATGTTGCGGCAGAAAAAAATTGGCATTGGCACAAAACTGGAAATCAAACAACGATTTTTGTTTGACAGCTCGCTTGAAATAAAGATGCGTAATCAACCATTAATCACACTCAGTGAGCAATTGGCAAAAAATATTTTTGTAACCCTTATCTAACATATGAAAATACAACATACAGATACATCGCTGAGTGAAGTACATGGATCAGTTGACACAACCAAACCACAAAAAGGCTGGAGAAGAATATTAGCCTATGCAGGACCTGCCTATTTGGTAAGCGTTGGTTATATGGACCCGGGTAATTGGGCAACCGATTTACAGGGCGGCGCAAAATTTGGCTATCAACTTATTTGGGTATTGTTGATGAGTAACCTCATGGCGTTATTACTGCAAAGTTTAAGTGCAAGGTTGGGTATTGTCCGCAGAAGGGATCTGGCACAGGCCAACCGGGAAGTGTATCCGCCGGTTGTTAATTTTTGTTTATACATCTTAGCAGAAATTGCAATTGCTGCATGCGATCTGGCTGAAGTAATTGGTATGGCTTTAGGTATTTACCTGTTAACGGGTTTACCTCTTATGTGGGGTGTTAGCATTACTGTTTTTGATACCTTATTATTATTATGGCTGCAGAATTATGGCATCAGGAAATTAGAAGCATTCATCATTGCACTGGTGGTTATTATCGGCAGTTCATTTTTAATTGAGATCATTATTGCCAAGCCTTCTTTACCGGAGGTGGCATTGGGATTAATACCAACTGCATTAAGTAACCAGGCATTATATATAGCTGTGGGTATTATCGGTGCTACAGTAATGCCCCATAATTTGTATTTACATTCTGCATTAGTACAAACAAGAAAGATCGGAGAAGATAAACAAAGCATCAGGCGGGCTTTGAAGTTTAATTTCATTGACAGTACCATCGCTTTGAATGCAGCCTTCTTTGTAAATGCAGCAATATTAGTATTGGCTGCAACAGTATTTTTTAAGACGGGTAATACACAGGTTGCAAGGATTGAAGATGCACATCAGTTGTTGTCGCCACTTCTTGGCACTCAGTTGGCTCCTATCCTTTTTGCAGTTGCATTGATTGCTGCCGGGCAAAGCAGCACCATTACAGGTACATTAGCCGGGCAAATTGTTATGGAAGGATATTTACATATTCGTATCAATCCGCTCTTACGCCGTTTAATGACTCGCCTGATAGCCATTGTTCCTGCAATTATTGTCATTCTTGTTTATGGTGAAGAAAAAATTGATGACTTACTTGTATTCAGCCAGGTGATTTTAAGTTTACAGTTAGGCTTTGCCGTTATACCGCTCATTCATTTTGTAAGTGATAAAAAAACCATGGGTGAGTTTGCCATCAAGCTATGGGTAAAAATTGCAGCCTGGCTCATCGCTGTTATTCTAGTTTTCTTAAATGTACGTTTAGTGCTGCAGGAAATTATGGCCGTCTACAACCAGGAAGGGATGCTCTTCTGGAAAATTTTTATACCGATCATTGCCCTTGGATTTGTGTGGTTGTTTTTAACCATGACTTTATTACCGCTGATTCGCAAACAACCCCTTAAGGACAGCATTAAAATGCATGGCGAAATTCCTTCTTTGTCAAATCTTGTTGTACCAGAAGTAAAAACAATTGCTGTTGCACTTGATTTTTCTGAAAATGATGAAAAGCTGATTGCCTATGCATTGAACCAGGGGAGAACGGAGGCAGCTTATATCTTCTTACATATTGTTGAAACAGCTCCGGCAAGATTGCTGGGCGACAACACAGATGATTATGAAACACGGATTGACCGTGAACGTCTTGAATACTATGCTGCAACATTACTGCAGCAGGGTTATCATGTATCAATAGCGCTTGGATATAAAAGCCGCATCAAAGAAATTGTACGGATTGTAAAAGAAAGCAAATCTGATCTGCTCATCATGGGTGCTCACCGGCATAAAGGTTTAAAAGATTATGTATTTGGTGAAACCATTGAAGCAGTTCGGCATGAACTGGATATCCCGGTATTGATTGTAAATGTATAAAGCTCATGAAATAAAAAACCCCGTTCAAATGAACGGGGTGGTGATTGTCATAGATCGAATTTACTAATTTTTACCCTTACCGTTTCCTTTACCTTTTGCATTTGATTTTACAGGGCTGCCTTTTACAGGGCCGCTTTTTTTAATAACATTTGTTTTAGGGCCTTTTGCATTTTTAATTGCTACCTGCTTTCCATGATTGTTCTTGTATTTTGCATATACCACTTTATGATTGGCATAACGCAAATAAGGTGTGGGTTCATTCAACACTACTTTATACCCACTGTATAAATTGTAATTACTGTATCGAACAGGTAATGCATTTGAATGAATCCAGTTGCCATTGTTTAAATAAATAAACTTTTTGTTGGGTACATAATAGTATGAATCCACATCAGGTAAATAATAATAATCTACATGATTATAACCTGTTGGACCCCATGCAGGTTGAAGCCCAAGGTTAACAGTAACCTGTGCCTGTGCATGATTAGAAAATAAAGCTGCTGATACGAGCAACATCGCTAAGAAAATCTTTTTCATAAACATTTATTTGTATTGTTACTTGTTTCAAAGTCAGTGCCAAAGTTGAAAGCACCTGTAAAGATGAGCTTAACAAACTGATATTCAGTTTTAAAATGCACGAACCTGTTAATTATGCAAGTATTAAAAAGAATATGACAAAAAAAAGGCTTCCCTGAGGGAAGCCTTTACTGCTATATGTAATTGTAAGTTTTAAAATGCAAATCCAACACCTAACTGAAAACCGGTTGTTGTCCATTTTTCCTGGTCGTCGATATCGTTGATATTACTAAGGCCAACTGCATAACGTCCATATACCCTTACACGAAGTATATTCAATTGTGCACCGGCAAGCATTGATAAGTTGCCTTTCTTAAAAGCATCTTTACCGTTTTGAATAAGGTTTTTATTATTGTCCATTAATATACCAAACTGTGGCCCTAGCTGTAAGGTTAATATTTTAACGGGTTTATAAGTCAGCAATAAAGGGATGCTTAAGTAATTCAGCTGTGGATCAGAAAAGTTTTGCTGATCAATGTTTTGATAAATTGCTTTAAATCCTGAAACAGTATCGCCATTAATTTGATTAAACAATACTTCGGCCTGGATACCAAATTTTTTGCCCAGTCCAATTTCAGTAAAGCCGCCCACATGATAGCCTAAAGTATAGGAATCGCTGAAACCCTTTCCTTCAATTTTTCCAACGTTCGCACCCAGCTTGGGTCCAAACTTAAAGCTTTGTGCAAATGATGCTGCTGTTATGACCAATGCAACAAGAAGAAGAACACTATACTTTTTCATACATATGATTTTAGTTGTTTGATAGACGCTAAATAAGTGCCAATGATATTTTACTGCTGGTAAAAATATGTTAAGAAGAGAATACAGTTGTAAAATTAAAACATTATACCAGCCTGTACTGTATAAAGTGTATTGAATTTGTTTTCACTGCTCAATAAATAATAATCAAAATAAACCTGCGGATTGATATAGAACTTTCCAATATACCATGTTGCATCAAGACTTAAACCCAATGATTGAAGATTGAATCCGGATGATTGAGATGCTGATTCAGAATAGCTCCTTCCTAATCTTGGATACTGAAGAACACTCCTTCTCCCTTTTGAATCAATCATAAATTTATTTACACCACTAATGAACAACAATGAAGGTTTAAAAACTATCAAATCCTTTTTACCAATTCCATTCCATTCAAATTCTGATTGCAGATACGGAATAATTGTAAGATCCCTGATCCTGATTGTTGAAGTATCATTCACATAAAAATAACGATAGCCAGGTCCCGGATAAATTACATATTGTGAATCCAGATAGCGTGACGTTTCCCTGTATTTGCCGGCTGAAAAGCCAACCATTACACCCGGTTGAAAATATCCTTCCTTCCTGTTAACATATGCAAGCAGATCATTATCATAAGGTGATGATGTATTTACAAATTCTTTCTTTCCCATAAACCGTGTAAAAGAAATACCATAGTCAACAGCTTTGCTTCCAACATTATCATAGGCAAATGTGAGCGAGTGCTGTAAAAGCTGTATTGATTTTTCTTCAAGCAAAAGATAGTTGTTATACGTAAGACTGATTCCACTCTTATGAGAATATCCCAATGTGGGAATTATACTCAGATTAGAAGTAGTTTGTTGTGTATTTAAAGAAATATTTTTTACACTAAACTGTGTATTCCCAATCCCCACTCCAACCAAGAAATAACTTTTGGGCTGTTGTACTGAATCAAATAATTTCAGAAAATCATCTAACTCTTTTTCTATTGAATCTTTGTTAAGTGGAATTGAATCTGCAACCGTTTCCTGTGCATAGGAAGTAGCAGCAAGCAGTAATGCAAGTAAGAGTTGAATAAGTGGTTTAGGCATAAAAAAACAGGCGGATCATACAAATAGACCGCCCGGTTGCAAGTTAGTTTAATATCAGGAAAAATTAAGTCAGCTCTATCAACGTAATTTCTGGCAAAATACCCACACGGCCGGGGTAACCAATAAAACCAAATCCACGGTTTACATATAGTTTCTGGTTAGCCTCTTCATACAAACCGGCCCATTGTTTATATACATATTTCACAGGGCTCCATTTAAAACCAGGTATCTCCACACCAAACTGCATACCATGTGTATGACCTGCCAGTGTAAGATCAATATCATTGTAACTCTTTGTTACTTCCGAATTCCAATGCGATGGATCATGACTCATCAATATTTTAAATGCTACATCTTTTGTTGGCGCATGTGTTTCCTGTAATTTTCCAAACGAAGGAAAGTTGGCTTTTGCACTCGTATTGTCAACGCCCAGCACAGCAATATGCTCACCATCTTTTTCAATCAATACATGCTCATTGCTTAATAATTTCCAACCCAATGCAGCATGTACTATTTTAACAGCTTCTGCATTGGCTATTTGTTTCTGCCGCACTTCATCTCTTGTTGCACCGGTAGGAAAACCATAATCATGATTACCCAATGTTGAATACACACCATGTTTGGCTTTTAAGCTGCTGAACACATCCATGTATTCCTTCATTTCATCTGCAGCATAATTCACCAGGTCGCCTGTAAATAAAATCACATCGGCATTTTGATGATTGATCTTTTCAATGCCTTTCATTACCGCCTGTTTATCTGTAAAACTTCCGCTATGAATATCACTGATATGAATGATCTTAAATCCTTTGAATGCTGCGGGTAAATTGCTAAAGTTTAAAGCCAGCTTTTGCAGGTTGTATTTGTATTTGTTTCCAAAGCCATACAACAAAGAAGTAAATAATCCACCGCCTACTGCAAGGCCGGCCCAGCTTAGAAACATGGATCGGGTAATGCCGTTTCCTTCGCCTGTATTTTTAGGATTCCAAACCGGGAAAATAAAACTGCCTGCCCATTGTAATACTCTTCTTACATCATCAACAAGGAAAAAAGCACTGGCAACAAGTTTGGCAAGAAATAAACCTATCACTACTACAAAGGCATAGGTTCGTAACAATTTGTGCCAGTTCTCATAGTTGGTAAATACGACACTCAGCATTAAAGCAACAGAAAGAATACTGATAGTCCAGTAAACACCGTACACGATCATTCTTGTTTTTGGAGCCCAGGCACCTGCCACAAGCTTCAATGCCTGGAATACATAAATATCGAGCAGTATGAAAATCAGTAAAAAAATCCACGACCCGGCTAACCTTCTCATAGTTATCAAAATTGAAGAATATAAAAGCAACCACCTGTTATTTTTGATAAGTGGTTTTGGCACATACCCTGTAACATACGGGGGATAACTATTGTTCCCGAATATTATGCCGAACCCTTATTTTTGTCACTATGGCATTACGCTGATGATAATCAATGTTTTTGCTGTCTTAGAGTCGTTTTGAAACTAAAGCATTCATGAAATTTACGTACTATGGCCACTCTTGTTTTGGTGTAGAGGTAAAAGGGAAAAAACTGCTGTTTGATCCTTTTATTTCACCCAATGAACTGGCCGCTTCAGTTAACATTGATACAATAGAGGTTGATTATATTTTCATCAGTCATGGCCACGAAGATCATATTGCAGATTGTGTAAACATTGCAAAACGTACGGGGGCATTGGTTATCTGTAACTGGGAAATTTATCAATGGCTGTTGAAACAGGGTTTAGAGAATATTCACCCAATGAATACAGGCGGCAGAAAGACGTTTGATTTTGGAACGGTGAAATGTGTTACTGCACAACACTCATCCTCCCTGCCCGATGGCAGTTATGGCGGCAACCCGATGGGTTTTGTGGTGAAGGGGGAAAAGAATTTTTATTATAGCGGGGATACTGCTTTAACATTGGATATGCAGTTAATACCGCAAGGTTCGCCCATTGCTTTTTGCATTTTACCGATCGGGGATAATTTCACTATGGGAATGGAGGATGCAGTAAGAGCTGCACATATGATCAGTTGTCATACAGTTATTGGAGTTCATTATAATACCTTCCCTTATATAGTTATTGATACAGAAAAGGCAAAAATGTATTTTGAACGGAATGGATTAGAGTTGAGATTGCCGGGCATTGGTGAAACGATTGAACTGTAAGATTGGAAGATTAATTAACTTGAAAATTATGGGTCGAATTATTGGTATTGCAAATCAGAAAGGTGGAGTTGGAAAAACTACAACAGCAATTAATCTTGCTGCCAGTTTTGCCGTACTTGAATTTAAAACATTACTAGTTGATGCTGATCCGCAGGCCAACAGTACAACGGGTGTTGGGTTTGATCTGCATCACATTCAGCAAAGCCTGTACGATTGTTTTGTAAATGGGGCTAATGCAAAAGATGTAGTATTAAAAACAGAAATTCCCAATCTCGATCTCATACCCTCACATATTGATTTGGTAGGTGCTGAAATTGAAATGATTAATCAACCTAACCGTGAAGGCGTTTTAAAACATTTACTGGAACCTTTAAAGAACGATTACGATTTTATTGTAATTGATTGCTCGCCTTCACTCGGTCTCATTACGGTGAATGCATTAACAGCAGCCGACTCTGTTTTGGTTCCAGTTCAAACTGAATTTTTTGCACTGGAAGGTTTGGGTAAATTACTCAACACCATCAAGATCGTTCAAAGCCGGTTGAATACATCACTGGCTATCGAAGGAATTTTAATGACCATGTATGATGGCCGTTTGCGTTTATGCAACCAGGTGGTAAGCGAAGTGCGCCGGCATTTTGAAGGCATTGTGTTTGATTCCATCATTCACCGCAATACACGTTTAAGTGAAGCACCGAGTTTTGGCAAACCAGTTATTTTATATGATGCCGACAGTAAGGGTGCTATCAACTATCTCAACCTGGCAAAGGAAATTCTGCAACGTAATAATCTCACCAAGATCAACCAGGTAGATAAGATCATTGAAGTGGAGGATGAGCAGAGGTCGAATTGATGTATTGATAGAAACGCTGATGACACAGATTTAAGCAGATGTTTACGGATATTTAGAATGTAGTAAATGAATAATTGTAATTCGTTATCATTCGTGTAATTCGTGTTTCTATTACATTTGCCCATGGTAACAAAAGAATCTCCACGCATTATTTTTATGGGTACTCCTGAATTTGCTGTTGCTTCATTAGATGCATTGGTGAAAGCAGGTTATCATGTTGTTGCTGTAATTACAGCTCCAGATAAACCTTCCGGTCGTGGTTTAAAGATGCATGAAAGCGCAGTAAAACAATATGCTGTTGAAAATGGTTTACACATTCTTCAACCGGAAAAATTAAAGAATCCGGAATTCATTGAAGCATTAAAATCGCTTAAAGTCGATCTGCAGATTGTTGTTGCATTCCGCATGTTACCAGAAGTTGTTTGGAACATGCCACCCATGGGTACTATTAACGTGCATGGAAGTTTGTTACCGCAATACCGTGGTGCAGCAC
>JANMOR010000464.1:0-3062 GCA_031369435.1 Chitinophagaceae bacterium | reverse complement strand
TTCGATGTACAGGGCTTTGAATATGTTTGTCGTTTATGGACAACCGTGTTAGAGATCTCTGTATTGATGGCACAATTTCCATCAAAAGAAGTAGCGCAACTTTCTTACGATTACCGCACATTGGGTTTGGGTTATGCCAATCTTGGATCAATGCTGATGGTCATGGGTATTCCATATGATAGTGAAGAAGGACGTGGCATTGCCGGCGCATTAACTGCAATCATGACGGGCATCTCTTATAAAACATCTGCTGAAATGGCCTCACACCTGGGTGCCTTTCCACGCTATGCAGAAAATGCAGAAGATATGTTACGAGTAATGCGTAACCATCGTGCTGCTGCTTACGATGCTGAAGATGCATATGTAGGATTGAGTATTAAACCACTTTGTATTAAAGCACAATATTGTCCTGATTATTTATTGAAGAGTGCTTGTAAAAGCTGGGATGATGCAGTAGAAATGGGAGAGAAGTTCGGTTATCGTAATGCACAAACAACAGTAATTGCACCAACCGGCACTATTGGGTTGGTAATGGATTGTGATACAACCGGTGTTGAACCCGACTTTGCATTGGTGAAGTTTAAAAAATTAAGTGGTGGTGGTTATTTCAAGATCATCAATCAATCTGTACCTGCTGCATTGGCAAAAATGGGATACAGCGAAAGAGAAAGTGAAGTCATTGTAAAATATGCAGTAGGATCAGCTTCATTGAATGGCGCTCCTCATATCAATTCACAATCATTAAGTGAAAAAGGATTTATTGCTGAAGAGATCAAGAAACTGGAAGCATCAATGGCCAGTGCATTTGAAATAGGATTTGTATTTAATAAATATGCTTTAGGTGAAGAGTGTTTGCAGCGTTTAGGTTTTACACCAGAGCAGTACAATGATTTTGAATGGAGTTTACTCGAAGCATTAGGATTTACGGATGAACAAATAGCAGAAGCCAATGATTATATCTGCGGAACAATGACCATGGAAGGTGCTCCATTTTTAAAGCTGGAGCACTATCCTGTTTTTGATTGTGCCAACAAATGCGGTAAAAAAGGTGAAAGATATATTCATCACAGCGGCCATATTAAAATGATGGCAGCAGCACAACCTTTCTTAAGTGGTGCAATTTCAAAAACCATCAACCTTCCTAATGAAGCAAATGTGGATGAAATTGCTGAAGCCTATTTAACCAGCTGGCAGTTAGGTTTAAAAGCATGTGCTTTATACCGTGATGGATCTAAACTATCTCAACCCTTAAGTACCAAAGGCGATAAAAGAAAAAAATCTACAGATGTATCTGCAGCAACTACAATTGAAGAAGAACTCATCGATAGCGCATTGGTTGATATGGGTAAATTAACAGTTGATGAATTGCTTGACGAATTGAATAAGCGTATGCAGGCATCAACTGATACAAAATTGAAACGCCAGCTTGCAAGAATTGTTGAGCGCAGAACATTACCTGCCAAACGCAGGGGCTTTACACAAAAAGCGAAGATCAATGGACAGGCAGTATTCCTCCGCACCGGTGAATATGGTGATGGCACTTTAGGAGAAATCTTTGTTGATCTTGCAAAAGAAGGAAGTACACTTAAAGGATTAATGAACAGTTTTGCGATAGCTATTTCTGTTGGATTACAATATGGTGTTCCATTAGAAGAATATGTAGAGAAGTTTGTGTTCACCAAGTTTGAACCAAGTGGTATGGTTGATCATCCGAATATCAAGAGCACCACTTCGATTGTTGATTTTATGTTCCGTTGTTTGGCTTATGAATATTTAGGACGTACTGACCTAGTTCATGTGCTGGATAAACCTGAAGTAAATAATACAGGAACAGATGATTGGGACGATGTGCCTACAGGTTTGGAGTATGAAAAAAAAACACCTGAATTGAGTGATGTTAGAGTGGTAGGAGTGGTGAACCCTATTCCGCAGGCACAAAAAGCACAGCAAAGAACTGTTAGCAATCCCGTAAAAGTAGAAAACAGTTTAGATGCAGTGAATATGGCAGCAAGAAGTATGCAAAGCGATGCGCCATCCTGTAACACCTGCGGACATATTATGATGCGCAGCGGATCATGTTACAAGTGTAACAACTGCGGTGCCCAGGGAGGATGTGCTTAAATAAATAATTTCAACTTTGGTTCCTATAATCAACGCTCCGATTCTTCGGGGCGTTTTTTTTATTCATGAATAATTACGCAAATGTTCAGTAATGCTACAAAGTAGTTTTTCTATCAAAGCCTTTATCAATAAGGTTTACACTTAGTTTTTTGTTTTAAACAGATGAATGTTTGTTGCATCAGCAGTGAACTCCTATTTTCAATCATCTAAATCCGTACCCATGAAAGCAAGAACTGCTTATATTGTTTTATTACTTGTAAGCATTATTTATCTGAGTTCATGCACACGTTCCCTTTCGCCCTATGAAGCTGCGCATGGATCATATAAAAGATGTAAGAGAATCAGATAAGAAATGAAACCCCTGAACGAAGTGTCAGGGGTTTTTTCTTGCCCCTGGCTTTATAATATTGCCTCTGGGTATTATCATTCAAACTTTATTTACATTGCAGTTATTCTAAGACCTGTTTTTAAATCTGCATATTCATATTTATGAGAAGCGTACATCGTTTATCACTCCTGTTTGTATTAATTTTTTTTGTAACTGCTTTACATGCCCAGCTAGTAAGCGGCCCAATGCTGGGTCCTGTTGTAGTAAGAACAGCCAAACTATGGATTGAAGTTAAACCCGGCAGTAGTGTACTGCTCATGTATTGGAAAAAAGGCGAGATGAATGGGTTTAAAACAATACAGAAAACAGCCAATAAAAATGATTGGTTCTCTCCACTTGTATTTGATTTAGTTGCGCTGGAGATGAATAAAACATATGAATATCAATTTCTCATAAACATAAAAATGTATAATAAGCCAACAAAAGTTGATGGCAGTTTTACTACTAAAGATTTATGGCAATGGCGCAAACCAGCTCCTGACTTTAGTTTCCTCACCGGTTCCTGTTCTTATGTAAACGAACCTGCTGTTGACCGGCCGGGAAAACCTTATGG
>JANMOR010000422.1:0-8803 GCA_031369435.1 Chitinophagaceae bacterium | reverse complement strand
ATGCTGCAGTTTGTAACCAAAAAATAGTTACTAACTTACTTCAACTATGCCCCGCTGGATGAAACGATCCTTTATGATCATTGGTATTCTTTTATTGTTTTGGCTTGTGATGGCGCAAAGCTGTATGAAGATGCGCATCAGTGATACAAAGGCCAAAGAACAGTTCATTGAAGCCGGTGTAGAATTACAAACGCCTGTAAAAAAGATCAATGGTTTTCCTTTGCATTATGCACAAACAGGAAGTGATACCATGCCCACACTATTGTTTGTGCATGGCACGCCGGGAAGTTGGGATGCATTCAAAGCTTATCTAAAGAACAAAGAACTGTTGCAACACTATCGCATTATTTCTGTTGACCGTCCGGGTTTTGGTTACAGTGATTTTGGCAATGCGATGAACCTTAGCGCCCAAACTGAAATTATTGCAACATGGATGGACAGCATTTATAACAACAAACCGTTTATTATTATTGGTCATAGTCTTGGTGGGCCGATGGCCATTAAAATTGCAGCAGCCAGACCACAATACACAAAAGCACTTGTTCTGCTTGCAGGTTCACAGGACCCTGCTGCAGAAAAACCGGAGAAGTGGCGACCTGTTTTATTTAAAACTCCTTTGAATTATTTAATACCGGGTGCTTTAAGACCAAGTAATGAAGAATTGTGGTATTTAAAAAAAGATCTGAAAGAGATGGGGTCTGACTATGAAAAGATCAGTTGCCCGGTTTATATACTTCATGGAACAAAAGATATGCTGGTGCCTTACAGCAATGTTGCTTACACACAAAGCATGCTCACTAAAACAGATTCAGTATTTGTAACAACATTTGAAAAAGAAAATCACTTTATTGTGTGGACGAGGGAGAAAGAAATTGTGGAGTTGTTGTTGAAGTTGAGATGAGCTATTAGCAGGGTTCGTCATGTCGACGAAGGAGACATCCCTGAATAATCATAATGGATAGTTTAGTTAGTGATGATAAAATTGAACAAATCTCAAATTACTGAGATGTCTCCTTCGTCGACATGACGTGTTAGAGAGTTTAAGTAAACAGTACTTGAAAAATTGTAAATAAGATTACTTCGCCAGCAACACCTTATACAACGCATCCTGAATCTTTCCCCTCACATTCATCGTTAACAGTTTTGTATTGGTTCCCCCATCAGGATACACCCGGTTACTTAAGAAGATGTAAACAATTTTATTTTCAGGATCGGCCCACACACCTGTGCCTGTATAACCTGTATGTCCGAATGTTGAAGGCGATACACTCAATGCAGGATAAGGATCCTTCCTGGTAAGATTATCTTTTTCCGGTTTATCAAAACCCAATCCTCTTCGGCTATTGGGACTTCCATATGCAATAAATTTCTGTACGGTCTCCGGTTTAAAAAATGTTTGATTGCCGATCGTTCCTCCGTTGTTCAGCATCTGCATTAATACTGCTAATTCATATGCCGTACTGAACAGTCCTGCATGACCTGCAATACCACCAAACATAGCTGCACCCGGATCATGTACATCACCTCTTAATAATTGCCGGCGGAATTGAACTTCACGTTCTGTTGGTACAATGCGGTTGATGGGTATATGTTGCAAAGGCAAGAATCCTGTAGAGTTGAGAAGCAATGGTTCATAAAATGTTTTACGTACATATTCGTCTAAAGTCATTCCTGTAAGCTGCTCAACGATCTTACCTAAGAAAATAAAATCATTGTCACTGTATACATATTTTCCAAACACTCCCAGTTCACTTTGCAGGATGCGTTGACGGATGGTATCAACCCAATCGTTCCGCATATAAAAGTTATCAGCTACACGAATTTTATATTCATCTGTTGTACTAATGCTATATAATTGTTGAGAAGGTACTCCACTCACCGTATCAATTGTTTCTCTGAAGAAAGGTATAAATGATTTCAACCCTGCCTGGTGTAATAAAATATCATGAATCACCAGGTCCTGTTTATTCGTGCCATTTACCCATGGAAGATAGAAGCCGAGTTTTTGTTGCAGATCAAGTTTACCTTCTTCATATAATTTCATAACTGAAATAGTGGTTGCACAAATCTTTGTTACGGATGCCATGTCAAATACCGATTCTAATGTCATGGGTTCTGTTTGTTCATAGGTATAAGAACCGTACGCTTTTTCAAAAACGATTGTTCCATCTTTTACTGCCAGCACCACACAACCGGGCATTGCTCTTTTGTTAATCGCATCTGCTGCAATAGAATCAATAACAGCAAACTTTGTTTCCTCCATTAATTTAATAGGCAATGAACCGGTGCTTATTTCTGCATACTTAAGTCCTGTTCCAAATTTCAATTCATCACAAACAGTAACTGGTAGTTTTCCCTGTGGCATTTGTTTGCCAATGAGGATTTCAAATGCTGCAGCCTGTGTATCATTGTCATCTTCGTAACAAACCAAACTGTTCTTAGCTGCACAGAAATTTTTTAATACATAAGGGTTGCCAAATGCAAGCAATACAGATTTTGGCAATTCCAGTAAACGATTCACCAGTTGTACAGAAGGCACACTTAATCCAAAATTATTCTGTGGCCGGCGACTGTAGCCATGAACGCCAATCACTACCTGCTGATAATTTTGTTTGATCAGTTCCACCAATGATAAAATTCTTCCTGCATCATTTTTATAAGAAAAGAAAAATACATCAGCTTTCAATTCTTCCTTCATCTTTTTAATGATCACATTGTCGGCTGTTATGCCAATTGCTACATAAGCAATCTTGCGTTCATCTTTTGTTGCTTTGTTCATGAACGACATGGTTGCAGCCGATAGCGGTAACAGGTTATTATCATTTCTCAGGAGTGTAACTGTTTTTTCAGCAATAAGTTTTTTAAACGTTGCCGTTTGTGCGTTTAGATCATTTACAAGATTGTTTGTATCGATTGGTTTTAGTTCACCTAAACCATACATGTATTTCGCCATTAATACACGCTGCACCCGGCTGTTGATCGTTGTCCAACTGAGTTTTTTCCTTTTGATAGCTTTTTTTATTTTTTGAATGGCAGCAGGAACATCGCCCGGCAATGCAAGCAGGTCATTTCCTGCAATCAACGATTGCACACTTGCCTCTCCATCAGGAAAAAACTTTTTTACCCCCTGCATTTCCAATGCATCGGTAAAACTGAGACCTTTAAAACCCAGTTCTTCACGTAATAGTTTTGTTACATTATTATAAGAAAGTGATGTGGCCACATTTTTTGTATTATCAATGGCAGGAATATATAAATGCCCGATCATAACACTGCCAACACCCTGATCAAACAATTCACGGAAAGGATATAATTCTAATGAATCGAGTTGAGATTTTGTTTTGTTGATGATGGGCAAATCGAAATGACTGTCAGTTTCAGTATCACCATGCCCCGGAAAATGTTTGGCACAAGCCATTACACCTGCATCCTGCATTCCTTTCATACATTGTACACCAAACAATGCTACTTTATACCGGTCTTCACCAAATGAACGGTCATTGATCACGGGGTTATTGGGGTTGTTATTGACATCCACCACGGGTGCAAAGTTTACCTGGATGCCCATGCGTTTGCATTGTTCACCAATGATGCGGCCGTATTGATAAACATGAGCTGCATCCTGCAATGCGCCCATCATGAGTTGGCGTGGAAGTGCAATCACACTATCTAACCGCATACCCAGGCCCCATTCAGCATCAATGGTAATCAGCAAAGGTGTTTGTGCAATGCTTTGATAAAAGTTGGTGAGATTGGCCTGCCGCACAGGACCTCCCTGGAAAAAACAAAGTCCGCCAACATTGTATTTTTGAATTTGTTCTGTTACACTTTTAATATGAGCTGCACCGAGGTTACTATGTGCACGGATGATCATGAGTTGTGCAATGCGCTGATCATTGGTCAATGTTTGCATTACACTATCGGCCCATCGTTTTGCCAACTCCTGTTTTAACTGTGAAAAAGAAAAATAATTGACAAGTAGTAAGGTAAGTACAAGGGTTATTTTCTTCATATAAGTTTTCATCTTTTCTAATCGGCTAAAGATAACGAATTATCCTTCGGGGGTTGGTTGAAGAGACGTATTTTTGCCGCTTCAAAAAGGAGGAAGTGTAAGTGCCGGATATCATTCAATTATTACCCGATCATATAGCTAACCAGATAGCTGCAGGTGAAGTGATTCAACGACCTGCCAGTGCTGTAAAAGAATTACTGGAGAATGCAGTGGATGCAGGTGCTACTGATATTCAACTCATCATCAATGATGCTGGCAAACAATTGATACAGGTCATTGATAATGGTGTTGGCATGAGTGAAACAGATGCACGCATGGCTTTTGAACGGCATGCTACTTCCAAGATCAAAGAAATTGATGATCTCTTCCGCATCAAAACCATGGGCTTTCGGGGTGAAGCATTGGCTTCCATTGCTGCCGTTGCGCAGGTTGAAATCAAAACAAAAAAATCAACTGACAATACCGGAACTTTTATTGCCATTGAAAACAGCATTGTTACAACACAGGAACCTGTAGCAACTGCCAACGGCACCAGCATTGCCATGAAGAATTTATTTTTCAACGTTCCTGCACGCCGCAATTTTTTGAAGAGCAATGCAGCAGAGATGCGTCATATTGTTGATGAGTTTATTCGTGTGAGCATGGCCTATCCTGAAATTTTCTTTTCACTATCTGCAAACGGACAGGAGTTATTTCATTTAGAAAAAGGAACATTGAAGCAGCGCATTGTGCAGTTGCTCGGCAATCAATACAATGCTAAACTGGTTTCAGTTGATGAACAAACTGATTATATGAACATCTTTGGTTTTATCGGCAAACCTGAAACCGCCAAGAAGACAAGAGGTGATCAGTATTTTTTTGTGAACAAGCGTTTTATTAAAAGTGCTTATCTCAATCATGCAGTAGCCGGTGCTTTCCAGGAAATGATTGCAACCGATAGTTTTCCTGCTTATGTCTTATTCATTGACCTTGATCCTGCACAGATAGATATCAATGTGCATCCCACCAAACAGGAAATTTAATTTGAAGATGAAAAGATCATCTATGCCTTTGTACAATCGGCAGTAAAGCATGCGTTGGCACAGTTCAGCATCACTCCTACATTGGATTTTGATCTGGATCCTGCTATTCAGCAATTAGATGCAGTAAGCAAACCTTTTACTGCAGAGCAAAAATACCAGGCATCTTCTTCTTCCTTATATCAAACCTTCACACAAAAACATGCTGCACATAAAATTGATCCGCAGCAGAAGAGTGAGTTGAAGCACTGGAGAGAAAAAGCCGGCAGCAGTGAGTCGTTAGCCGGTAGTCAACAGTCTGCAAGTACAACAGTACAATCTTCTTTCAATGTTCAGCAACCGGCAATCAACGAATCCGACTTTACACAACTGCACAACACCTATATTCTTGCATCAACAAATAAAGGGATGCTGCTCATTCATCAACAAAATGCACATGAGCGAGTGTTGTATGAAAAATATTTAGCAGCAGCAGATGGTAAAGCCATTGCAACACAAAGGAGTTTATTTCCTTCAACACTGCAGCTCTCGCTGCAGGATACAATTTTATTACAGGATATTACAACCGATCTGCATCAACTCGGTTATCATATTGAACCATTCGGGAAAGATACATTTGTCATTCAGGGCACACCTGCCGATGTAGATCAGGGAAATGAAAGCAGGGCCATTGAATTACTGCTTGAACAGTTTAAACATTATAGCAGTGATCTGAAATTTTCAAGACGGGAAAAGCTCATCCGTTCTTTGGCAAAGCAACACAGTATTAAACCCGGCCGCTCACTTACACAAAAAGAAATGAAACAGTTGGTGGACGATTTGTTCAACTGCACACAACCCAATGCTACATCCAATGGTTTTCCTACATATATGGAACTAAAGAAAGACGAGTTAGAGAAAATGTTTGGGCGATAATCTTCAACTCATACTTCATAAAAAACTTTGCCAAAGTTTAAACAGGCTCATGAATAGCAGTTAACCTTTTACAACTTTGGCAAAGTTCTGTATCAAAATAAAAAAGGGCATCCAATGATGCCCTTTAATTTATAAAGAACCGCTCCCGCTTAATTTACTTTCTGAAACCGTCCATGACAGATGCGGTTACCCACTTTTACTTCCAGTGTATAATATCCTGCAGGAAGTACTGCTACAGGCAATGTAAACGTGTTGAGTCCCACCGCTGCATTTAAATAGAACACTGCTTTACGCACACCTGTAATATCAATGATCGAAGCGGTAACAACTTGTGCTGTTTCAACCTGCAATTTAAAATTGATCGTGGTTACAGCAGGGTTCGGCATGATCTGTAAGGTACAGGTTACAGGCACATGATAGATGCGGATCACTTCACAATATTCTTTCACACAACCGTTAACTGTTTCAGCACGCAGACAAACTTTGTATGTTCCTGTATCCTGGAAAATATAAGTTGGATTGGGTGCATTGATGATCACCGGAATGGTTCCATTGCTTTTCTGAATGGTCCAGCGTTGTGCAACAATGGTTTGATTACCAACTGCTGTAAATTTAATTGCATTACCTATTGGTGGGTTGAGACGCTGGTATTCAAACTTCACATAAGTCTGTTCGCAATTCAATGGCCCGATTACAATTTCCTTACAGGTTGTAGATGCACAGTTCTCAGCACGGTAAACAGTTAAGCAAACTGTATAACGGCCGGGACGATCATACTTGTGTTTTGCACTGGATCCAAGAGCACCTGTACCGTCACCAAATGTCCATGTGTACTTCAATGTTGAATTAACGAAATCAGCTTTGAACACATACGTATTCGGTTCGTTCAATACACGCTCCATATGGAATGCACTCAGTCGTTCACAATTTACCGGTGCAGGAACAGTTACTTCTTTACAAATTTCTTTTACACAGCCCGGGAAGAATTCAATACGTAAACAAACTTTATAAGTACCGGGTTGCTGATACTCATGGAACGGACTCCATTCACTGCTGCCAGTGCCATCGCCAAAGGTCCACTTTACACTTAACGGAGGTATATTACTTGTAAGAGGTGTTTGATTATGAAACTTCACACCACGTAAAGGAAGTATACTGTCAAGTGTCCATGTAAAATTAGGTTCAATGGTACATGCTCTTACAATCACCTCTTTACAAATTTCTTTTACGCAGGTGTTACTGATATAAACTCTTAAACAAACGGTATAAATGCCGGGTTGTGCATATACATGTGAGGGACTCCAATCATTACTACTGGTACCATCACCAAAGGTCCATCTTACCTGTGCAGTATTAGCAGGCACAACAGTTTGATTGGTGAATTTTATTTTCAACGGAGCAGCCGGATCAGCAGCCCATGTAAAATAAGGTTGCAGGTTACAAGGTGCCGGTATGGTTACAATAACACAAAAAGTTTTTTCACAATTGGCATTGGCATAACGGATGGTTAAACAAACATTATACTGTCCAGGTGTGGTGTATGTATGAATCGGATTTTTTTCCGATGAATATGTACCATCACCAAAACTCCATTTATACAATAAGATAGTTGGGGGTGCATTGGGTAATGACAGGTTAAAGAATTTGATCCTGTTTGGATTGGCAGCATCTCTTTCCCATTCAAACTTTGGTTGTAACAACTCACAGGAAGGTGTAAAGTTAAGTTGGAATTCTTTTACAGCAGAATCGTAACAATTTCTTGCAACGTCTTTGATGTAATGAACAACACGGTAATTGCCGGGCAACTGGTACAGGTGCACGGGATTAGCGGTATTAGCTGTTGCTCCATCACCAAATTTCCAGTAATGTTCCAATACAATATTGGATGTATTAATAGAAACAAAAGTGACTGTGTTTACATTGATGGTAAACTGGAATGCGGCTTTGCCTTCGCAGGGATTTGTTTGGGCTTGTGCTGTTGTTAAGAATGAACAGAAAAGCACAAGGAAAGAGTAAATAAACTTCTTCATAAAAAAGTGGTTTAGTATCTGCCCGTGCTAAAGCAAGGCAGATCATTTTGGATTAAGTTGCTGTTTTTACGGATAAGTTCCAGCATAAGGGTCTTGTTAATAGGATATCTATCTAATAGTTCCCCTTGAAGAAGTAAATGCTGCCTGAGCACTGAAATTTTTTTCACCTTATTGCTCCTTGCGGATCTGTTGCAGGAATTGTTCAACCGCCCGTCGAACAGCTGTGGCTGAAGTATTGTGGTTGTTCACCAGTATAGAAAAGATCAACAGCTTGTTTTTGGAGGTGATGAGAAAACCACTCAAAGCAATATGCCCCGTGAGAGACCCGGTTTTGGCAAAGATGAATCCTGTTTCTTCCTTATAATAATTACGGAGGGTGCCGGTGTTGCCGGTAGGCAGAATGGTTTTCAGGCGTTCCAACCCAAACTCATCTTTCATTTTTTGAAGCAGCCACACAAAATCCTGTGGTGTAAACAAATTATAGCGGCTCAATCCGCTTCCATCCACCCATCTTGGTTTTTGTGGAAAGCCGGCAAGGTCAGACTTCAATAAAGAATCAATCAGCTTTTGTTCATCCATATACCCAAACAGTTTATTACTCACCATCAGCAGTGTTTGTTCCGCAAAGAAATTATCACTACGGTGCATGAGAGGTTTAAACATGGAGTCGCTGGGTTGCGAATGGATGATTTGGAGATTTGGTGATTTGCCGATTTGGAAATTTTGTTCAATGATTGTTTGATGTAAAGTATCCTTCAATAATTCCAAAGCAGATTGTAAACCATTCGTTACAAAAGGAATTTCCAGCTCCCGTTTCATTTCTTTTC
>JANMOR010000398.1:0-1575 GCA_031369435.1 Chitinophagaceae bacterium | reverse complement strand
ATAACCACTCTGTGAACTCTGTGCCTCTGTGTAACACCTTCCTGCTTCTTCATTCTTACTTCTTAAATCCTGCCTCATACATCGTACATCCTACTTTCTGCTTCTTACTTCCTTCTTATCTTGCAGCCCATGCTTTCGCTGAAGACCATTACTTTAACCCAGTTTAAAAATTATGCCCATCAACGTTTTGAGTTTGATGAAAGAATTGTTGCTATCACCGGCCCTAATGGTATTGGAAAAACTAACCTGCTCGATGCCATTCATTATCTCTGTTTTACCAAAAGCTATTTTTCAGGGATCGACAGCAATAATATCCTACAGGGTGCTGCTGGTTTTCGTATTGAAGGGATCATGAAAGAAGCTGAAGAAGAAATCAATACAACCATTATCCTCCGTGAAAACGGAAAAAAGGAAGTGACCTGCAATGGCGTTGCTTATGAAAAATTTTCACATCATATCGGTAAATATCCCTGTGTGGTGATTGCACCTGATGATGTAGAACTCATTATCGGCGGCAGCGAAGAACGCAGGAAATTTTTAGACACCTTACTTTCTCAACTCGATGCTGCCTACCTGCAACAACTCATCATCTATAATAAAGTATTGCAGCAACGCAACAGTTATTTAAAATCGGCTGCTCAATCCCAAACAAGGAATGTTGCATTGCTTGAAGTGTTAGATGAGCAATTACTTGCAGCAGGTAATTTTATTCATAACAAACGCCTGGGCTTTCTTCCAAAGTTTAATGAAGCAGTCATTGCTTTTTATAAAATCATTGCCGGCAAACCTGAAGCTGTTCAGGTGCAATATCAAAGCCAGTTGATGCTGGAACCTTTTCAGCAGTTGCTGCAACATACAAGAGAACGGGATTATCTTTTGCAAAGAACTTCAACCGGTATTCATAAAGATGATCTGAACTTTAAACTGGATGATGATGCATTTAAACAAACCGCATCGCAGGGACAACGAAAAAGTTTACTCTTCAGTTTAAAACTGGCCGAAGCAGAAACATTAAAGCTGTATAAAGGTTTTGCCCCGCTTCTGTTATTAGATGATGTATTTGAAAAATTAGATGAGCAGCGTATGCACAACCTGCTTCTTTATGTATGTACTCATCACGGCGGGCAGGTTTTCTTAACCGATACACACCAACAAAGAATGATCAAAGCATTTGAGGAATTGGGCATGAAAGTGCAGGTGCTGGAATTGTAGCAATTAATTATCATTTACCTTTATTCTATGAGTGAAGTATCTATCCAGGAAGCCATGCAGCAGTTTTTAGAAAAAAGCAAACTCAAACAACGGGTAAGAGCTTTAGAAATTAAAGACGTGTGGGAAGAACTCATGGGCAAAACCATTGCCAAGTACACTGAAGATATCAAACTCATCAATCATCAGCTCATCATTACCACCAGCATGGCACCTTTAAAACAGGAGCTCATCTTTCAAAGGGAAAAAATCCGCAACCGCATCAACGAACTCTTTAATGAACATGCGGTTAAAGAAGTGATTATTAAATAACGCTTTCAATTTTTGCATGAAATGTCTCAGCTAAACTACTGACCGTTATCATGG
>JANMOR010000382.1:0-3977 GCA_031369435.1 Chitinophagaceae bacterium | reverse complement strand
TTTCTTGAATTTTCACCACCATCTCTTGGCAATGATTGCTGCAGTATTCTTGATTGGGCAGTTCTTGTATTCTGCCGGGCAATTTCAATTTTATCGGATGGCACATCTGCATTCACAAACTCCCGTTCAAATTGTTCCCTTCGTGGACGGGCCTTGATAATAGTGGCAGGTAAATAAACCGTATCAACCACCATGAGTTGAATGATGCTGAAGGAATTACCTTCAATATTGGTTGGGATGGTTACTTCTTTCGGTTTATAACCAACACTTGTAAATTCAATGATATCGCCTTTCATCACCACAATACTGAACACACCCTGTTCATTGGTGTAGGTACCACGGTTTTGGTTGCGGAGTTTCACTGTTACAGAAGGGAGACCACGTAAGCTGTCGGCCGTCATTACCACACCATATAATTGTACAATGGAATCTTTAAACGATTCAAACTGGGCTTTTGCAACAGAGGGTGCCAGCAGACAGAAAACAAGACTTACGAGTAGAAATTTCTTCATCTGCCTCAAAAATAAGTGGAAAACATCATTTGCTTCACCAAATGAAACCTTCAATGGTTAATTTTGTGCCCTGATTTCTTTTTTTAACAAATAATACGAATATGACAAAGGAACAAGTGCTGCAGGCATTGAGTAATGTACAGGAACCTGATCTGGGCAAAGACCTCGTTACATTGAATATGATCAAGGATATAGTGATTGAGGGAAACAATGTGAGTTTCACTATTGTGTTAACCACACCTGCCTGCCCCATGAAGGATCTGATGGGGAATGCATCAAAAAATGCCATTCATCTGCTGGTAAATAAAGAAGCGAATGTGCAGGTGAACTTTACATCGAATACAACCAGCAATCGCAAAGACCCTAAATCGGTATTGCCGAATGTAAAAAATATTATTGCCGTTGTAAGTGGTAAAGGTGGAGTAGGGAAGAGTACAGTGAGTGCAAACCTTGCTATAGCATTGGCACAGAGTGGAGCGAAGGTTGGTTTGATGGATGCAGATATTTATGGTCCGAGTATTCCCATGATGTTTGGTGTTAGAGGGGAGCGACCCAAGATGACTGAAGTCAACGGAAAAGGAATGATTGTGCCCATGGAAAAATTCGGAATTAAATTCATGAGCATTGGCTTACTGGTGAATGAAAAAGATGCCATTGTGTGGCGTGGTCCCATGGCGAGCAGTGCCATTAAACAATTTGTAACAGATGTGTTGTGGGAAGAGTTGGATTATTTAGTGATTGATATGCCACCGGGCACAGGCGATATTCATTTAACATTGGTACAAACAGTTCCTGTAACAGGGGCTATTGTTGTTACTACACCGCAGGACATAGCATTAGCCGATGCAAAGAAAGCAGTGGCGATGTTTGGACAGGCGCAAATAAAAGTACCCATCATTGGTTTGGTAGAAAACATGGCTTACTTTACTCCGGCAGAATTGCCTGATAATAAATATTACATATTTGGAAAAGATGGTGGCAAACGTTTGGCCGATGAATTTGAATTGAATTTCCTGGGACAGATTCCAATAGTACAAAGCATTCGTGAAGGAGGTGATTATGGCAAACCGGTGATGGTAAGTGAAGATCTCATCACTAAAAAAGCATTTGCAGATGTTACAGATGCTGCTGTACGAAGCATCTCGATGCGTAATGCAGAAATGCCTGTAACGGAGTTGCTGACTACTGTGGTATAGTTTATGTATAGAGTAATATTATTCATTAAAAAAAACTGATCATGGAAATTTTTGTAACACTTTTAATTGGCGCATTGGCCGGTTGGCTTGGCAGTTTAGTTTTTAAAGGAAGTGGACTTGGATTAATCGGAAATATAATAGTTGGTATTCTCGGCAGTTTTGTTGGTTACTGGCTACTTGGAAAATTTGGTATCAGTTTAGGAACCGGATGGGTAGGTGCTATCTTAACAGGAGCATTGGGTGCAGTAGTTATTTTAGCCATCATCAACTTGCTTTTTAGAGGAAGGGGATGATATTTTATATATGTAGGAATAAACTCCTTTTATAGATTTATGCCGGGAAGCTGATAAGACGGGAAAGATTAAACATTATTTTCATCCAACCTTATCTTCTTCCCGGCAATTTTGTTTTCTAAGTAGTTTTCGGTGAAGACAGTAACACAGGCAGATAGCCCGCCATTTCTTTTACTGTGTTCTCGTGCCTCTGTTTGTAATTATTTTTATTCCAGGTGTCTGACGTTTGCAACGTCCTGACAGCAGTGTTTCCCAGCTTTGTGTCTTTGCAGTAAATTTCTTTTTCTCTGTTCCCTCTGTGCCACTGTGTTCAAACTCTTTTTCATCTCTTTTTCTCCTTCATTCTCTTAGCCTAACTTTGATTCATGTACAACCTTCCTCATTTTAAAGAACCAGACCCATCTGTTGTCATTGAATTCATGAAACAGCATCCGTTTGCGATGTTGATTGGCAATGCTGAGGAGCGTTCTGTTGCTACACAAATACCTTTGTTGTTTGAAGAACGTGATGGGAAAATGATTCTGTTAGGTCATATGATGCGGAAACAGGATCATCAAATTGCATTTGAAAAAAATCCAAATGTGTTGGTGGTGTTTACCGGTCCGCATACTTATGTAAGTGCTACATGGTATAAAGATCCGCAGCAGGCAAGTACGTGGAACTACATCAGTGTGCATGCAAGAGGAACACTTTCTTTTCTCGATGAAAAAGGATTGGAAGATGCATTACGTAAACTGACACTGCATTTTGAACATCAGAATAAAAATTCAACAACCATATTTGATAATTTGCCACATGATTACCGCAGCAGTTTAATGAAAGCGATCGTTGCATTTGAAATAGAAGTGAATTCAGTTGAACATGTTTTTAAACTGAGCCAGAACCGTGATGAAGAAAGTTATCATCACATTGCAGAAAAATTAAAAGCTAAAGACGGCGATGCTGCTGCCGTTGCAGAGATGATGGAAGAGAGAAAATCAAAAGTATTTTCATCATGAAAATTCAGATAACTTTTTTGCTTTTCATATTTACAATTGCCTGTTCAAATAAACTGATGCAAAAAAATTACTCTAAAACCACACCTTCAGGTGATTTTGATAAGCAAGGTCACCGTGGGTGCCGTGGCTTGATGCCGGAGAATACTATCCCCGCCATGTTACATGCATTGGATTTGGGTGTAACAACATTGGAACTTGATATAGTGATAACAAAAGATAAGCAGGTAGTTGTATCGCATGAACCATTTTTTAATCATGATATCACAACCAAACCAACAGGTGAATATGTAACTGCGGCAGAAGAATTGACGTTGAACATTTATCAAATGAATTATGCAGAAGTAAGAAAATATGATGTGGGAATGAAACCTCATCTACGGTTTTCGCAGCAACAAAAAATAAAAGCGTACAAACCTCTGCTGAAAGAATTGTTTGATAGCGTTGCTCAGTACATGATCACAAGCAAACGGCCTCATCCTTATTTCAACATCGAAACAAAATGTTTACCCATTGGAGATAACCTCTATCATCCAAAGCCAGATGAGTTTGTTGAATTGCTGATGGCGGTGATCAAAGAAAAGAAACTGGAAGAACAGGTGATCATTCAGTCATTTGATTTCAGAACCTTGCAATACCTGCACAAACATTATCCCAACATCAAAACAGCCATGCTCATTGAAGATAACGACAAGCGTGGTATTGGAAAACAAATAGCAGCACTTGGATTTGTGCCCAGCATTTACAGTCCGCATTATTCATTAATTACTGAAGACTTGGTCAACTATTGTCATTCAAAAAAGATCAAACTCATCCCCTGGACGGTAAATACAAAAGAAGACATTGAACGTTTAAAAAATATGGGTATTGATGGGATAATAACTGATTATCCAAACCTGTTTGATTAATAAAATAAGCCCCGTCTGACGCCCTCGTCTGACTGGATAAGAATTATAAAAATAAAGGTCAGACGAGGGCGTC
>JANMOR010000362.1:0-2078 GCA_031369435.1 Chitinophagaceae bacterium | reverse complement strand
GTTTATTCTTTTACTGCTACTGCAATTTTTGAATCAGCAGTACCATAATACAGGAACCATTTGTTTTTGAAATACACCAACCCTTCTACAAAACAAACTTCATTTACTTCTCCCAGTTTTTCATAGTCCTTATCTGGTTGCAGAAAATTCGTATCTGTTCTGCTGATCATTTTATACGGATGATTCTTATTGAACAATGCCTGGCCTGCACTGTAAGTAAACTTCGGCATGCTTGTATCATTGAAGTTGGCTGCATTACTTCCATTATAGATTAACAGGATACCATCATCCCTTAATAAAGCAAAGGGGCCGGGCTCCACCAGCCTGCTGTCGAAGTATCCCATACGTGGATGCAGTACTGTGATCATCTTTTTACTTTCATCATTTTCTGCAACGGTCCAGTGAATGAGATCATCCGATGAAGCCATGAACAGATCTGTATCGCCAAAATACATCCAGTACTTTCCATTGATCTTTGTAGCAATAATTTTTTCGCCTGTTTGTTTGGCAACAATGGCTCCTGATTTCGACCACACATCTTTATACTTTGCATCGCTCAGCACCAAACCATGCTTGGTCCATGTTTGCAGATCTTTTGATGTAGCGAGGCAAAGTCTTGCTGTTTTACCATCGTAAGAAGTATAAGTGAGGATATAAGTGCCATCTTCACTTTCCACCACCCGAGGATCTTCCACACCACCTTTCCATTCATAAGTTTGCATACTGTCGTTTGAAGGAAAGAAAACCGGCAGCGGTTGTTTAGTGAAATGCAAACCATCATCACTAACTGCTAAACCAAGTCTTGATGTCATTGCATGATCCTGCGCCCGGTATAACAAATACACTTTACCATCTTTTACCACGGCTGAAGGATTGAGTACATTCCGTTCTTCCCAGTTCACCGTTTGTTTGCTCACGGGGCAATTGAATTGTTGAGTAGAATCGGGTTGAAGAATGGGATTGAGACTATCAACTTTTATAAAGTTGAGCATGGCCCAACTGGTAGTGCTGCTTTCCGTTTCTTGTTTTGCCGGCTGTTTGCAACTGATAAAAAAAACTAGAAGAACAACGCAGGCAAAGCAGGATCTGAACATCGGTTGGTTATTTGAAGAAAGATAAGAATCATTTTGGTTTGATGCTCTAAAGAATGATATGATTCAACTTTAGCAGAAGAATATGCCCGTAAATATTTATTTATTTTAACTGGTACTGATAGCAACCGGAAGCGGCATCTTTGTTTGGTTCCGGGTATTAGCTTACCCGACACGGGAAAAAATATCCGCATCAATTGTGCAGAGTCATCAAACAACGGCTGGCTATGGTTGAAGTATTCCTAAGCGGTTTTATAAAAAATTTCGGTTGATGGCCTTCGGCTACCGTCAATGATCTTGCTGTGCTCGCAACAGATTTTTTCCATGGAAGTATGCATGTCTTCAGTAACTCCAATTTTTGGGTAGGCGCAAAAAAGAGTGAATTCTTTTTGTTGATGAAGTTTATTCCACAGGCTTTCCAGTTGAACGGTGGCTCCATTTAAACCTTGCTGCCAGAGAAGGGCCACCATTTCACCAAATGCCCGTACTTTCCTGTTTTTTTGATGTGCCCGTTTAAAAAGAGAAGTGATTAATTCATTAAAAAGATTTTCATCAGGCCAGTTGTTCACCATAAATAAGGACAGCATGACTGATGCATCCAGCGCAATGTATTGGTTGGAGTACGAGAGCATCTCCATATCAAAGCCCTGGTTTTTAAGCCGATCTTCAATTGCCGCTATATGTTCAGGAGTTGCAATAATAATAACACTGTCGCCGGCAAGTAATCCAGAGCCAATAAAGCCTTCTAAAGAATTCAGAAAAATCGTATCATTTTCATAAAACTGAACAACATGTTCACAGGGTGCTACCTCACCCCAAAAAACCTGCAGGTTCGATTTTCTCCAATGCTCACTTTTACTATCTTTCATGATATTAGTTTGTTTGCTTTAAGAATATACAAATAGCATGCAAAAGATGCTGTTTGAATTCATATTACAACGACCTGCGTTAATCTTGTAATCCGGGTTGTTACCAACAGGAGTTATG
>JANMOR010000330.1:0-2036 GCA_031369435.1 Chitinophagaceae bacterium | reverse complement strand
GAACAGGTAATTTTTTTGTAGCATGTGCAGCACCTATTACAATACCTATATAACCCAGTGCATGCGATTGTGGTAAATCTTTTTGCTGAACCTCTTCTTCTTTTGGAATAAAATAATCCAACCCCTTTCCATCGTTCTTTACGCCAAATGTTTTTACAGTATCCATGTAACGGTCAACAATGTGCACAGTGGGCATGCGATTGATTTTGAAATTGGTGAGCAGCCATTTTTGAACATTGAGTTTGTTGAAAGCAAATGATTTTACGTTCAGTTCTTTCTTCAACTTGATGGTGCGAAGGTTATGATGCAGATCAATAATATAATCATATTGCTCTTCCTTTAATTCATGCATCAACAGATCCCAGTCATTATTGAGGTAATAAAATTTATCAATATAAGGATTGGAGGCAATGACTTTATGGAAACTGAATTTAGTGAGATAATGAATTTCAGCATCCGGCACCTGTTGTTTAAGGCAACGCACAACCGGGGTTGTTAACACTATATCGCCGATGGAAGAAAAACGGATGATGAGAAATTTCATGCGCTGGAATTAATAATTATTAATTATTAATTAATAAATTTATATACTACGGAAACATTTCCTCTCCTTCTACATAATTCAAATCTTTATGATACGTTTCTTCAGTAAAATAAGCTGCTACCAACGTAATTGAAATAACAACCACGCCGGTTATAATACCACTCTTTGTTAAACCCCATCCCCATGATTTTTGAAACAGGTTCAGGAACATGAGGTTGATCAACGGCAACGCACCCCGTACCATATTGGGAATAGTTGTAGCAGCAGTTGCCCGTAAATTGGTGCCGAATTGTTCTGCACCCATCGTAACAAATATGGCCCAGAATCCTGTACTGAAACCCAGCATGGCACAAATGGCATACATCGCCGTATCAGAATTATTCAATGGAGAAAAAAACAAACCTAACCCAATAATTGTTAATCCATAAAAAAGAAACAATGCTTTCTTTCTGCTTTTGAAATACTGACTTACAAAACCAATAAGTATATCGCCAATTGCAATGGCTGCATAAGCAAACATGATGGCACGTCCGCTTTCAATATGAGTATCGGTATAAAATTCTTTTGCAAAACGGTTACTGAGATTAACTAATATGCCAATGACATACCAGGTAGGTAACCCAATTAAGATAGCAAGAATATATTTTCTGAAACGTGTTGCATTATTAAAGAACATAAAAATGTTTCCACGACTTACATTCGTTTTTTTAACTTCTTTAAACATCCCGCTTTCAACAACACTTACACGTAGTAAAAGAAGACCAATGCCTAAACCCCCGCCAATTTTATAACACAATCTCCAATCCTGATCTGTAAACTGAAATACAAAATAAGCAAACACAGCTCCAAACAAACCAATACCTGCAACAAGAGATGTACCAATGCCTCTTTTGTTTTTGGGTAACAATTCACTTACCAATGTAATGCCGGCACCCAGTTCACCGGCCAAACCAATACCTGCAACAAATCTTGCATAAGCATAATGCTCTACGGATTGCACATAGCCCGTTATAAAATTAGCAACGGAGTATAACAGAATTGAACCGAACAACACACTTAATCTTCCTTTCTTATCGCCAATGATTCCCCACAAAATTCCGCCGATCAGTAAACCAACCATCTGCCAGTTAATAATTTTTGTGCTGGCTGCAATCATGGCAAGGCTGTCATTTTTATCTAATCCAATACCAATTAAACTTGGCTCCCTTACAATGGTGAACAACAATAGATCATAGATATCAACAAAGTAACCAAGAGCTGCTACTATAACAGGAAGTGACAAGATGGAAGTTGAATTACGGGCAAGCCAGCATGTATTCTTCTTCGGGTTCCAGCAGCGGGAACTTGCGGATTTCCTGCATGTAGCGGTTCAGGCCCTGCTCAGGGCTTGGTGCGGGAAGACTGGTATAGGTACTCATGCGACCCCTCCTTGATCCGCCACGGTCCTGCCGCTACGGACACCGGTAAGTTATGGTCAGCCTCGCCTCTGTTC
>JANMOR010000033.1:0-11506 GCA_031369435.1 Chitinophagaceae bacterium | reverse complement strand
TATTACTCCTGCTGATATTGAAACCGTCAGTCAGCAGATCAGTTTGGTGTGGAATAAAATTCAGAACAAAGAATTTTATATTGGCTGTGGCAAGGAAGATTGCCATTGGTGCAATTTTGTAAAGACAAATGAAATGGCGGTTGCACTGCATGAATTGAATGAGGAAGAAGATGTTGTGTTAGATAGGAATTAATAATAAAATGAATTTAAAAAATCCTGTTAATCCCATCCATCCTAAAAATCATGGTTCACACAATTAGTTTAAGTTTGCTGCTTCTATGACAACAGGCAAATACATTTCTTTTATTATTATCAGTGGATTTTTTCTTGCTGCCATCTTCAGTGGTTCAGGTTGTGCTAATATTGTACCACCGGCTGGCGGGGCAAGAGATAGTATTCCTCCAATGCTTGTTAGTGCAACACCAAAAGACTCTGCTTTAAAAGTAGATGAGCAAAAAGTTGTCATCACCTTTAATGAATTTGTTGAACTGAAAAACACATCGGAGCAGGTGCTCATTTCACCTTTCCCTGATAAACAGCCAAATATTGAATCGAAACTGCGAACCGTTACAGTTCGTTTAAAAGATTCATTGTTACCCAACACAACTTACAGTATTGATTTTGGTGATGCCATTACAGATCTCAATGAAGGCAATGTGCTCAGGAATTTTCGTTATATCTTTTCTACAGGTGCTCAAATTGACAGCAATGAATTAACAGGTAAAGTTGTTCTTGCAGAAACGGGACAAACAGACAGTACGATGTTTGCTGTGCTCTATACCAAACAGGAAGACTCAACTGTTGCCAAAGAAAAGCCCAAGTATGTAGCAAGGGTTGATGGCAAAGGAAATTTCCGTTTTACCAATTTACCGGCAGGTACTTTTTATGTGTATGCATTGCTTGACATGGACGGCAATAAAAAATACAATCAACCCATTGAGCAATTTGCATTTCTTGATTCACCGGTTGTTGTAAATGCCGATACAAAACCTGTTTTGCTCAACGCTTTTGCTGTAGAAAAAGAAAAACCAAAAGCCCCACCCACTGTGCCGGCAAAAGGAAATACCATCAGAACCCTGCTCAGCACCAACAACCTGGAATCGGGTGCACAGGATTTCCTGGACAGTTTTAAACTCGGCTATCTGAAACCACTCAGGCGTTTTGATTCAACAAAAATTTTATTATTTCTTGATTCAACCAAACAAGTGAGCAGCCTGTTCATTAAAAATGATACCATCAATAAAAAACTCATCATTTATACTCCATGGAAACAAGGCAGCAATTACCTGCTGTATTTAAATAAGGAATATGCAATTGATACATCAGGTTTAGCTGCTGTAAAAAATGACACGATTGCATTTCGTGTAAAAACGGAAAAAGAATATGGTTCTGTAAGAATACGGTTTAAAGATCTTGACAGTTCAAAACATCCTGTATTACTTTTTTATAGCAATGGAGAAATAGTTGGCAGTTATCCTGTTACAGGTAAAGAATGGTACCGCAAACTATACAAACCCGGTACATACCAGTTGGGCATATTATATGATACCAATCAAAATGGAGTATGGGATGCAGGTGAGTATTTTGCAAAGAAAAAACGACAACCGGAATTGGTGCAACCCATCAGCACTCCCTTAACTGTAAAAGGGAACTGGGATAATGAGTTAACAGTTGATTTGTCTCAACAAAAAACCGGAGCTGAAACCAAACAAAACGAAACAGCACCACTTCTAAGAAATATTTAATTCATCATCCTTCGTATTTTCGCTTATGTCTTTTTCATCTTCACTTCTTGAACATGCAGTAAATGAGTTTGCCAAACTACCGGGTATTGGTAAAAAAACTGCGTTGCGTTTAGTATTGCATCTCATCAAGCAACCGGAAGAAGAAGTACAGTTCTTTGCCGATACCATTGCAAAAATGCGGAAGGAAATAAAATTCTGCATCAAATGCTGTAATGTATCTGATACAGATATATGTAATATCTGCAGTAATTTCTCCCGCAAAAAACAGATCATTTGTGTGGTGGAAAATATCAGGGATGTAATTGCCATTGAAAGCACACAACAATTCAATGGGCTGTACCATGTATTGGGCGGCGTTATCTCTCCATTGGATGGTGTGGGCCCCGATCAGTTAACCATTGAGCCGTTACTCAGCCGTTTAAAAACGGATGAAGTGGAAGAACTCATCTTTGCACTCAACCCCAATATACAGGGCGACACTACCCTCTTTTATATCAGTAAAAAAATGAAAGGGCTGCCCATTAAAATTACCACTATTGCAAGAGGTATTTCCTTTGGCGGCGAGTTGGAATATGCGGATGAACTCACCCTTGCAAGAAGTCTGCAAAACCGCCAACCCGTTGCCAGTTATGTATCGATGAAGTGAACTTAAAAGACTTGTTGGGTAAAGTGCTGCATTCATCCTGTTTTTTCAGGCAATTATTCTGCGTCTTCAGTCATTCATTTTACCCGTTCGGTTCTTTACCGCACATCGGCATACAATTTCAAACATAATTTGTAGTTATTATAGCTCCACATTATGAATAAGATCAAAACCATCCTCTTCCTCATTGTTGCAATCGCATTACTGGGCAGCGCTTATGCCTGGTTCTTTATCTGGAATAAACCGCAGCAGAATATAAAAAATGCAACGGGTATCCAGGTGCAGGCAGCAGCCATCTTTAAGGAATACAACTCAAATGAAAAAACGGCGAATGCAAAATATATTGATAAAATTGTTGAAGTAACAGGTGTAGTGAACAGTGTATCAAAAAATGCTGAAGGCAAATGGGTGGTAATGCTGAAAACTGGTGATCTGATGTTTGGCGTAAATTGTACCATGGAAGAAGATGTACAGATAAAAGAAGGCGAAGCCGTTTCTCTCAAAGGTATCTGTACCGGTTATTTAACAGATGTTGTTTTAATCAGGTGTTATAAAACAAAATAAATGAAACAGTTTATTTTTCTGAGTGTACTGATGACTGTATTCATATATGCATGTCGTCATGATTCTTTAGTACCGGGCGGTGCAGCTCCTCCCGGCATTACACCCCCTGCTGTTGGATCAGGTACCATTTGTTTTGAAACAAATGTGCTTCCCATTTTTGTGAGCAATTGCGCCAAAGCAGGTTGTCATGATGCCATTACAAAAGCCGAAGGTTTACGTTATGATAATTATGGAGAGATCATGCGAACCATCCGCCCAAACCGACCTGATAACAGCGAAGCCTGGAAACGAATAATGGAAACAAAGGCTGATGAACGAATGCCCCAACCTCCGGCGCTTCCATTAACTAAACCACAGAAGGATTCTATTTATAAATGGATTGTACAGGGTGCATTGAATACAACGAATTGCAGTACAAATTGTGATACAACAATTTTTACTTATGCCGGAGCCGTGTTGCCAACTCTGCAATCAAGTTGTATAGGTTGCCATAGCGGTACACCTCCATCAGGCAATGTTGATCTCAGCACTTATGCAAATGTGAGAGTAGTAGCGCTGAATGGAAAACTGCTGGGAGTCATTTCACATGCAAGTGGTTTCCCGCAAATGCCAAGCGGTGGAAACAAATTACCTGATTGTAAGATCATTCAAATAAGAAAATGGATTGATGCTGGTGCACCCAATAATTGAACAAGTTCATATGAAAACGAAAGCTCTTCTATTCTTTATTACAACAGTTACAATATTTACTTCCTGTTATTATGATAAGGAAGAACTGTTATATGGTATTCAAACCTGTGATACGTTGAATGTAAAATACAGTGTGCAGATTGTCAATACACTTTCAGCAAATTGTTTGAGTTGTCATGGCGGCAATGCATCTGCAGGAGCAGGCATCAGGCTGGGAACTTATGATGAAGTAAAAGCACAGGCTCTTACAGGAACGTTGCTGAAAGTTATTTCACATCTTCCCGGTTATTCATTCATGCCAAAAGGCAGTACCAAATTACCTGAATGCCGGATTGCAGAGATCAGAACCTGGATCAGAAACGGAACACCTAATAATTAAAAATAAAAAATCAACAAATGAAAAGTCAGTTCAGTTTATTCTTTGTAAGTCTTTTGTTCATAGCAGCATCAGCAAAAGCACAGGATATGCATTTAACCCGTAACGGGCAGATCACTTTTTTCTCAACTACTCCGTTAGAAGATATTAAAGCAGCCAACAATGAAGTATCGAGTGTATTGAATACAAAAACTGGTGCTTTACAATTTATTGTACTCATCAAAAGTTTTCAATTTAAAAAAGCTTCAATGCAGGAACACTTCAATCAAAAAAATTATATGGACTCTGATAATTTTCCCAAATCGGAGTTTAAAGGAAACATCACTGATCTCAGCAAAATAGATTTTAAAAAAGATGGTGTTTACCCGGTAACTGTTGAAGGCAATTTAACCATGCACGGTGTTACGAATAAGATCAAAACAACAGGTACTGTTACTGTAAAAGATGGAAAGATCAGCACTACTTCTAAATTCAGTATTACCCTTGCCGACTATAAAGTATCCGTTCCTGCTTTCCAGGCATCCAAAATTGCTGAAGCTGTTGAAGTAACGGTCAATTGTAATTACGATCCCTATCAGCCCAAAGCCTGATAGTAAAAACTAACTGCCATGCTGCTTAAAAAATTATTCATCATATTCATTCTTTCCTGCTCCTGCCTGTTAACATATGCACAGGAAGTTGATTTAAATCAAATGCTGGAAGAAGAACAAAAAAAGGAAGAGAAAGATAAGATACATTATACGGAAGCTACATTTAAGTCAACAAGAATTATTAACGGCCATTCGATTGAAGTAACACAGAAAGGTATCATGGATTTCAGAATAGCCCATCGCTTCGGAACAATCAACGGTGGTTTTTATGATCTATTTGGTTTAGACAATGCAAGTATGCGGATGAGTTTCGATTTTGGTCTTACACCAAGATTGATGGTGGGTGTTGGACGAAGTACTTATCAAAAACAATATGATGCATTCTTTAAATACAAACTGCTGCGGCAAAGCAGCGGCAAAAGAAATATGCCTGTGAGCCTGGCGTGGATGTCATCGGCCATGTTACAAACAATGAAATGGACAGATACAACACGCCCCAATTATTTTTCATCCCGCATGTATTATGCTCACCAGATAATTGTGGCACGCAAATTTTCTGAAAGCACATCCATTCAAATAATGCCTACACTTGTACATTATAATTTAGTAAAACTTGCCGGCGATCCCAGTGATGTAATTGCCATTGGTATTGGTGGAAGGCAAAAAGTTTCGCCCCGTGTTTCCATTAATGCAGAATATTATTACCAGATACCCGGTTATCAAATGCCCAATACCACCAACTCCTTTTCATTGGGTGTTGATATTGAAACCGGTGGTCATGTATTTCAACTGCACTTTACCAACTCAAGAGGTATGACAGAACGAACCTTTATCAGCGAAACAGCTGGTAAATGGGGCAAAGGCGATGTGTTATTTGGTTTTAACATTTCAAGAGTGTTTACCTTAAAGAAAAATAAGAAAAAATAATATTAGAGTTGTTCAACAGTTACATCTTGGCTATTTTACTGTTTCAATTTTCATTATGCGACTTGTGCAGATCATAGTCATTCTCTGGATTTGCTGTTCAGCTTTTGTACAGCCTGTTATTTATACAACTAATAACGGTATTGTAACTTTTCGTTCCGAAGCTCCTTTTGAACTGATCAATGCCACAAGTAAAGAATTGAAAGGCGCTCTTGATCTTTCGAAAAACAATTTTGCTTTCCGCATCCGTATCCGTTCGTTTGAAGGATTTAACAGCCCACTGCAGAAAGAACACTTCAACGAAAATTATATGGAGAGTGAAAAATTTCCTGAAGCAGTGTTTAACGGAAAGATCATTGAAACAATCGACTTCAGTAAAAAAGGAAAATATACCATCAGGGCCAAAGGAAAATTAATCATTCATGGTGTAGAGCAGGAACGGATCATTAAAAGTGATGTTGAAGTAACAGATAAAGGGATCCGTATCAGCAGTGTTTTCAGTGTATTGCTCAGCGATCATAATATCCCCATCCCCAGGATTGTAAAAGAAAAACTTGCCAATGAAATCAACGTCAGCATCCAAACAGAACTCTTTGCCAAATAAGACTGCACAATGAGGCATTCCCTGTTCATATTTGCTTTTCTCTTTTCCATATGTGCACAGGCACAGGTAACAACTGATCAGCAATTTTCTTTTTGGCAACCGCAATTGAGTGAGCAAAACTTACAGGGAAAGATTCAATGTATAGTCTTTGCAAAAAATCATTGCATGTACATTGGAACAGCAGCTGGTTTATACATCTACAATGGACTTACAGCTTCTCCCATACAATTGAAAGATGTAAAACAGCCAAACATTACATCGTTGCATGAAGATAAAAACCAAACCCTGTGGATCGGTTTGCAAAACGGCAGCATTTTACAACTGCAAAACAAACAGAGTTTTCTTTTTCAACCACAGGAAGGAACTCCTGCCAGTGCCATCAGCAAAATATTGAGCGATGCAAAAGGACGAATTTGGTTTGCTACAAAAGGTGAAGGCATTTACCTGCAGCATGAACAAAAGATTTACAATATCAATACAGATGATGGTCTCGGTGATAATTATGTGTATGATCTTGAACTACTGCCCAACAATATCGTTGCAGCATCAACCGATAAAGGATTCAGTTTGTGCGAATTCAACGGAACAAAAAAAACAATCCAAAATTTCAGTACAGCCAATGGCCTGCCCGATAATATTGTACGCTGCATCAGTACCGACAGGAACGATGAAAATATCATCTGGCTTGGGTTTCAGCAGGGAGGTATTTGTAAGTTTTCTTTAACTACCAGGCAGGTTGAACTCATTTCCGTTCCTCAACTGAAAGATAAACAGATCAATGATGTACTCATCCTCGATGAACAGGTATGGATTACAACTGAAAACAGTTTTATTCAGTTAAATAAAAACGGGCAACACATCAGCACACAAAACTTCAGCAACCCAACACAGTTAGGGGTTGATGCCGAAGCAAATGGGTGGATCATCAGCAAAAATGGTTTATCAAAAAGCTCAGCAGAAAAACTGCAGTTTCTCTTTCAACCCGAAACAGAAGAATTTACTGACATTCATGATTTGTGGCAGGATGAACAAGGTAATACATGGTATAATATTAAAGGAGCCATCATCAGGCAACATGCAAACAGAACAGGTAAAACAATCATTCACCTGCCGGGTATTGATGCTAAAACAGATATTACCTGCCTGTACCAGGATGAAGCGAAAAATTTATGGATTGGCACCATGGGTAAGGGAATCTATTTACTCAATACCATAACAAATGAGGTTAAACGAATGTATGCTTTGCAGGGCAATGAAAACATGAGTGTTCTTTCCATTACAGGACGTAACAATAATATCTGGATCTCTTCTTTACAAGGAATTTATCATAGTAAGGTTACAGACGGAAACTTTGTTTTTCAAAATCTGACGGAACTCTCGGGCATCGGCATCAACTATATTTATCATATTTACGAAGACAGTAAAGGCCGTGTATGGTTTGCAACTGATGGAAAAGGATTGGTAATGATGCAAAACAACCGCTTTACACATTATGGAGATAAAGAAGGATTAACAGCTAAAGTAATTTATTCTGTTACAGAAGATAAACAGGGAATTATCTGGTGTGCTGCATTTCAAAAAGGATTATACCTGTTCAATGGAAAAACATTCCGCAATTTTGGAATAGCAGACGGCATTCCCGATCTTGATATTTCTTCACTTGATACAGATAACAAAGGCAATCTGTTTTGCATCAGCCGCAGCGGTTATTTTTTAGTTGATGCAACTACACATTTGGTCATTATTCCCGGCAACAGCCAGCAGCTGGGAAGTTTTGATACAGACCTCAGCAGTACCGATCATACTTCAAAAGCGGTGATCTTTCATACAAGTAATGGTATTTTTCGTTACTCACAACCCACCTATCAGCAAATCAATCAACCCCAAACAAGTATTACTTCAGTATTGTTGTTTCTGAATGAAATCAATGCTGCTGATAAAGTAACCTTCAAACACGATGAAAACAATCTTTCCTTTTCATTTGCCGGTGTTTATTTTTCTAACCCGGGCCTTGTTCAATATCAATACAAACTGGATGGCTATAATAATGATTGGCAGCCAAGCAAAAATGATGAAGTTAATTTTCCAAAATTACAACCCGGCAATTACACCTTTCATGTGCGTTCCTCTGTTACAGGAAATTTTGAAAAAGCATCAGAAGCAAAATATGTATTTACCATCAGTAAGCCTTTCTGGAAAGAATGGTGGTTCGTTACTTCAGCCATTGTTTTGATAACAGGTTTTTTAATTTATGTTATTAAAGAACGTGAAAAAGCAGCACAGCAATGGCAACAACTGCAAACAGAAAAATTGCAATCGCAATATGAAACACTCAAGAACCAGGTAAACCCACATTTCCTTTTCAACAGTTTTAATACCTTACTTAATATTATTGAAGAAGACCCCGAAAAAGCTGCACCTTATGTAGAGCACCTCAGTGATTTTTACCGCAGCATTGTAAACATGCGTGAAAAAGATCTTATACAAATGGCCGATGAACTAAAGATTATTGAAGATTATTTCTTTATCCAGAAAAAAAGATTTGGCCCGGCCCTGCTGTTTGAAAACAGGATCACCGATCAGCAGAAAGCAACTTACAGCATTCCTCCACTTACATTACAACTGCTGGCAGAAAATGCTATTAAACACAATATTGTATCAAAAGACAAACCCTTGTTGCTGCAAATGTTTATTGAAGATGAAATGCTGTTTGTTCAAAACAACCTGAATGCAAAGGCAACCAAAGAAAAAAGCGAAGGACTTGGTTTACAAAATATCAAAAACAGGTTTTTATTAATAGCTGATAAAGAAGTAAAGATTGAAACCACAGCTTCTCACTTTATCGTTAAACTACCATTAATTAAACGATCATGATCCATGTACTGATTCTTGAAGACGAAGACCCTGCAGCAAGACGTTTGCAAAAACTGTTGCACGAAACAACCGAAGAAGTGGAAGTGCTTGCTGTACTAGACAGTATCAGCAAAGCCAAAGAATGGCTGGCAACAAACAAACATCCCCAACTCATGCTGGTGGATATTCACCTGGCCGATGGCATCAGTTTTGAACTCTTCAAACAAACAGAAGTGCATTGCCCCATCATTTTTACAACGGCCTATGATGAATATGCTTTACAGGCATTTAAACTCAACAGCATTGATTACCTGCTTAAACCCATTAAAAAAGATGAACTGCAGCAGGCCTTAAAAAAGTTTTCGAAGCTGAAGGCTGTGCAGCCGATGAATATTGATCAGCTGTTACAGGCAGTTGCACAAAACCCAATTGATAAATTCCGTCAGCGTTTTGTGATCCGTTATGGCGAGCATATTAAAACCATCGAAACAAAAGATGCAGCTTATTTTTATACCGAAGCGAGGGCTAATTTCCTGGTTACGAAAGATGCCAAACGTTATGTCATTGATTTTAATTTGGATCAGTTGGAACAAATGTTGAACCCTGCAAACTTTTACCGTATCAACCGCCAGTTTATTATTTCAATTGAATCAATTGACGAAATGAACACCTGGACCAAGGGCAGGGTGATGATAAAACTAAAACCGGCGACCAAGCTTGAAACCATTGTGAGTACTGAACGTTCAGCCGAATTTAAAAAATGGCTGGCTGGTGAATGATATGCACCTGTTCAGTCAATTAAACAGCCGGTTGGGCGAACAATACTTGTGCAAATAAAACTATTAGCTCAATTTTATCGTATAAAAAGAAACCATTTTATATGAAAACAAAAATTTTTGCAATCCTCCTTCTTACAACGTCACTTTTATCATGTACTAAAACCAGTGACGACACAACCAATAATGTTGATCTTACAAACGGCACCTGGCGTGTAAGTTTTTACTGGGATCAAAAAGATGAAACCAGTAATTTTTCAGCATACAGTTTTATGTTCCTGAGTGGTGGAACTTTCATGGCCCATAATAGCACTGGTGCAATAACCGGTACCTGGAGTTTAAGCAGTAATAAACTTACCATCAACTTTACTGATCCCTTACTCAGCGAACTCAATGACGACTGGCTGATCACTGAAAAAACAACCACCAGTATTAAACTAAAAGACGACAACCCTGCCCAGGACGATCAGCTGTATTTCACAAAAAATTAGTCCCGTTTAATATCCCATATCCTTTACACTGTCTTAAAGGGCCTCACCGCTTGTTGGTGCGGCTTTTTCATTTACATTTGCACATCATTCAGGCGGATTTGTTTATTGTTCGGCCAAACGGAACTAATAAACGTCAACAAAACTCCCGGAGTTTCCCAAAACGTTTATAGTTCAATTTGCTAGGTTGCAATCAACATCACTGAATTTTTAGTCATTCTGCTAAACTGTTTTGCTTTTAGCTTACAGCCTGCAGCTAATAACTTAACTATGGACATCAGAAAAGAACTCGAAAAAAGAATCCTTGTTATTGATGGCGCAATGGGCACCATGATCCAGCGGCACAAGCTGCAGGAAGCCGATTACCGTGGCGAACGTTTTAAAGACTGGCATAGCGATGTAAAAGGAAATAACGATCTGTTGAGCATTACACAACCCCAGATCATTACAGGTATTCACAAACAATATTTAGATGCCGGTGCCGATATCATTGAAACCAACACTTTCAGCAGCACCAGTATTGCACAAGCCGATTACGATATGCAATCATTGGCGTATGAATTAAATGTTGCTTCAGCGAAATGTGCAAGAGAAGCGATTCAGCAATCCGGCAAAACTGCTTTTGTTGCTGGCGCAATCGGTCCGTTGAATAAAACATTATCGCTTTCACCTGATGTAAACAACCCCGGTTACCGTGCTGTTACATTCGATGAAGTGGTAACTGCTTATTACGAACAGATCAAAGGTTTGGTGGATGGCGGTGTGGATGTGTTGCTGATCGAAACTATTTTCGATACACTCAATGCCAAAGCAGCCATCTTCGCCATCAAGAAATATTTTCATGATACCAACAAAGCTGAGTTGCCTATCATGATCAGCGGAACAATTACCGATGCAAGCGGAAGAACTTTGAGTGGACAAACTCTCGAAGCTTTCTACATTTCAGTAATGCATGCAAACCCGTTAAGTGTTGGATTGAACTGTGCGTTGGGTGCACATGAAATGCGTCCGCATATTGAAGAGCTTTCACAAATTGCTTCCTGCTATGTATCTGCTTATCCCAATGCCGGTTTACCAAACGCCATGGGTGAGTATGATGAGAACCCTGAAGACACGGGTCATTATTTAGAAGAGTGGGCAAAAGAAGGTTGGGTAAATATTGTTGGTGGATGTTGTGGCACCACACCTGATCACATTAAACATATTGCTGATCATGTGAAGAAATTGCAACCGAGAGAGTTACCGGTAGTGGA
>JANMOR010000327.1:0-11895 GCA_031369435.1 Chitinophagaceae bacterium | reverse complement strand
TGTTTGGTGCCTTTTGCAGCATCAACTATATACCAGACTTTTCCTTCTCTTGTTTCATAAACATACCAGAATCGGTCGCTGAGTTTGAGCCAGTGTGGATCAACAGAGGTGCTGAACAGCATCTTTGCAATTTTATCAGGTGAAAAACGGGCGGCTAATGCATAGTTCCCTTTTACAGGAGTCTGTTGCTGTGAAAAAACAGCAATTGAAATAAACAGTATGTAAACTGCAAGGATATACCTCATGTCTGATCAGTTAGTTTGGTGATGAAAAAATGGAGTACAGGTACCCCGAAAAATAAAGATAAGGGACTATGCTGCAACAACTCTGTGTTGAAACAGTTTTCTACATAAACGGTTGGCCGTTGATAAAAAAACATCTGATAAATGCCGCTAACTTGTTTACTCCGTTTTTTCGGCTGGGGGTTGTACCGGAGTTTCAATTACTGTCTTGGTTTCAGGTTGTTGCTGAATTGATTTTTCACTTTCCACTTCTATTTCCTGAACCCATACAGCATATTTGTTGGGATAGATCCTGGAGCCGGTATGTGCCGCAAACACATGTGTAAAAACAGCACCGAAATATAAGATCATGGCAGAATAATACACCCACAATAATAAAACAATGGCTGAGCCAGCCGTGCCATAAGTTGTAGATAGTTCACTCTGTCCTAAATAAAATCCAATGAGGAATTTACCCACCATAAAAAGTGCCGCCGTTGCAAATGCTCCTGCTCTTACATGCTTCCATTCAATTTTTGCGTCGGGTAACACTTTAAAGATCATTCCAAAGAGAAGTGAAGTAATTCCAAACGTAAGAATCAGGTTAAAGATATATACCATGATCACTGTCAGTTCGGGGAAAAGGATGGTTAACCTGTCGAGCAGCAGATCCATCAATCCATTAATGACCAGCGATACCAGTAAAATAAACCCTAGACCAACTACCAGAGAAAAAGAAAGTAACCGGTTTACGATCAACCGAAAAAAGCCTTTCCCTTTAAATGGCTTTGCTTTTAATTTCCATATTTGTTTGATAGAATCCTGTATTTCGCTGAATACACTGGTAGCACCAACAAGGAGTGTAATGAACCCAACCATTGTTGCAAATTTGCTGTCGTGCGACAAAGCTGCATTTCGGATGGTTTCCTGTATCTGCACTGCTGCTTCCGTTCCAACAAAACCTGATATCTGATTATATAATGTTCCCTCAATTGCTTCCCTGCCATAAAAAATATCACTCACCGAAATAATAATAATAAGCATGGCCGGTAAAGAGAAGATGGTATAAAAAGCAAGAGCAGCGCTTAGTTTCAGCACTTTATTATCTATAAAATCGGAGAACGATTGTTTGATGATTGACCACATAGTTATAAAAAAAGATTTCATGCCCTGTTGCTATTCATTTTCTTCAGCAAGGAACCAGTTAATTACTGAAGTTATTTAAAAGATATGATGGTTACAAATGGAGTAAAAGATAAGTAGGCAGGATGTATATAGTATTACATTATTTCCGGAAGCACTTATATCATTCACACATTTTGGAGAGCTTATTTACACGGATTGCTTATCTTAAAGCTGTTGAAGGCATTGAACAACGTTCCTGCTGCATACAACAAGCAGAACGGAGTTTATAATATTCATTATTTTTAATCTAACCAAAACAAACTCCCATAATGATCAAAGTAAGTAAACAGAAGGTGCACATCCTTCTTCATCCCGAATTGGGCGACAGCAAATGGGATAAAACAATCAATGGCTTTATCATCATCCTTATTATACTGAATGTGATTGCTGTTATACTTGAAACTGTGCCTTCCATTCATGATCCCTATACTGAGTTCTTCAGGGTTTTCGACCTTGTATCCGTCGTCATATTCACTATTGAATATTTGCTGCGTGTTTGGAGCTGCACACATCACCCCAAGTACAGCCATCCTGTATATGGCCGGTTAAAGTATATGATTTCAACAGATGGCATTATTGATCTGCTGGCGATATTGCCTTTTTATTTTCATGTTGTTATTGGTCTTGATTTAAGAGTGTTGCGAATTTTACGCCTGTTAAGATTTTTACGTTTGTTTAGGCTTACAGCTTATATGAAGTCGGCCAAAATGGTTAGAAGTGTTTTTGTTACCCGGGCCAGTGAGTTAAAGCTGAGTATGGTACTGATAGGCTTCCTCCTCATCATTGCAGCTTGTCTTCTTTACTTTGCTGAGCATCATGCACAACCAAAAATATTCTCCAGCATCCCCGCTACATTATGGTGGGCCCTTGTTACCATTACTTCTGTTGGTTATGGCGATATGGTTCCCATTACTGTTTTGGGTAAAATATTAACTGGCGTTATTGCGTTTACAGGTTTTGCACTTTTTGCCTTGCCTGCCGGTATTATCACTGCCGGTTTCCTGGAAGAAATGAGAAAAATGAAAACCAAAAAAATACTTAACTGCCCTCATTGCGGAAAATCTTTAGAACACTTAGATCATATGGATCATCATGACAGTTAAAATTGAAAACAGTTCTTCAATTGTCTTGAAAAGAAATATAGATTAAGATACTTCCTGATTATCAACCACTCATTCGATGATGAAAGTCTTCAGTTGCCATATGCAATAAAATACCCTTCCATTGGTATGCAGTATTACCAGTAATGCATTAATCTTGTACAAACTTTCATCATGAAAAAAATATTTGCTGCCTGTTTGTTTATAACCGTGTTTTATAGCTGTACAAATACTACTCCCCCACCACCGGAAGTAGCCGTATTACCGGTTCCTGATGAAATGACCACGTTGAAATTGCAGCAGAAATTAAAAGATCAATATGATAATGTGTGGGATGTTTCAGAAGGATATGTTGCTATTTTAAAAGATGGCAAATGGGGTTATGCAGATACCAGTGGAAAAGTTGTTATACCCTTACAATTTGAAAGCCCGTCGCAGTTTCATCATGGTTATGCATCTGCAATAAAAGATGGCAAAGCAGGAGTCATTGATACAACCGGAAAAGCTGTTGTTCCTTTTATATATGATTATGTTGGCGATTACCAGGATGGGGTATTTTCTGCCAGGAACTTTCAAAAAAAATATGGATTTATTGATTCAGCCAACAATATTGTAATTCCATTTGAATATGACGATGTAAGTATTGCCTGGTTCAGTGGCGGCCTGGTGATCATGAAAAAAGGAAACAAACATGGAGCCGTTGATAAAACCAATAAAATTATTGTTCCTTTTGTGTACGATGAGCTGGGTATGAATGATGGATTTGAAAAAGGCTATGTACGTGGCAAACTGGGTGATAAGAATTTACTGGTTGATAAAACAGGACAGATCATTAACCTGCCCGGTATCGACAACTATGAAACTATTCAGCCTGTTGAAGGCAACCTGTTTATTGTAAAAGATAAAAAATCAGGTCTGGAAGGCATGATTGATCTGGCAGGGAAAATAGTTATTCCCATTCACTATGTTTCGGTAACCAATTTCTATAAAGAACTGGCAGTAGTAGAAACTGTTAATGGAAAATTTCTCTTGAAAACAAATGGCATTACTTATTTTGAACAAACACCGTTTATTAACCTTGTAGTTTTGAAAGAAAACCTGTTTTATGGTAATACAAAAACCGACGACTTGATGTACCTGTTTGATATCACAGGAAAACATATAGTGGAAGAAGGTTACGATAATATTATTCCAATGATTGAAAACCTGCTGTTGGTAAACAAGAATAAAAAAGCCTGGTATATCAATTACAAAGGCGAAAAGATTGCTGATTTACCGGAATAACGAATGGTATTTTTATACTGAAGCTTTAATTGTATAATTTCCAACTACTTTATTTTTATCATTCAACATTTGAACCGTGAGTTGTTGCTGATTGGCTTTTACTTTTATCAAAGTTCGTTTACCGGTTTCAGGGCCACCACCTATAATAATGGGATAACGATGCTGCTCTTTAACAGGTGGATGCACCCCATATACATGTGTATGTCCTGCAATAACAATGTCAACTTTATATTTATCGAACAAAGGCGAGAACAATTCCCTGCAATGCAATTCACCATGCTGATCTTTTGAATAGAAAGGAGGGATATGCATCAGCACTACTTTGTAAGTTGAATTGATAAACGCTTCAGTTTGCATGATTTTTTCAATCCATACTGCCTGTTGTATTCTGTACGCATCAAAATCAACAAGCCCTGCATAAACAGGATCGTTATCAACTTTATCTTCACCTGTATCGAGTACGATGGCAAATACAGGTCCCCAATGAAAAGTGAAATACTGTCCTTGTGGAAAGGAGAAATAATTTTTTAGCTCTCTTGCAAATTTACCTCTTGCTTCATGATTGCCCCTTACAAACAGCATTGGTTTTTCTGTTGCAAAACCATTGGTGCAGGGAATGAGTAAATGATCAATGATCTGTTGTTCATCAGTTTGATGATTGAACATATCGCCATTGAGGAAAACAAAATCGTAAGGATCTTTTTGATTGAGTTGAAGCAGATCAGGAAATGAATCAGGACGATCATGAAGATCATTCAGGATGAGCCAATTCAATTCCTGTACATTTTCTGTAAGCGTTGTAAAAGAATAGGCATCGCTGTAAATTATTTCTCCATAAGTAACTTCATAAGGTTTAAACTCTGTTATTTCTTTTGAAGCCACCCTGTATTGATAAGTTTTGCCGGGTTCTAAATTTTCGAGATGAATTTCATGTACACGGTTATATGCATTCAGCATGCCGTCAACAACAAGCATTGCTTTTTTATCCATCTTTCCTGCTTCGCCATATTCAACCCAACTGAAGCTTGGTTTATTGCTGATCCAACGGATGCTCATCCGGTGATGTTCTAATGTATGCAGGTAAGGCTTGCTGAGAAATACATGTTTATTTTCCGGTGGAGGAGCAACTTCTGATTCTTCATTGCCACAACCCGACATCTGTACATAAGCCAATGTACCAACAGCAGTTACTTTTACAGCTGTATCAAGAAATTGCCGCCTGCTGAATGAAAATGGTTTCTTGTCGTTCATATTCAATGGATCAAAGTTTTCAATTTACATCTGCGGTTTTGTTGCGTACTGCCTTTTGCAAATGAAATGTCCTGCAAAATAATAAAACGAACCGAGTTATTGTTCTATTGGTTTCCCCATCAAAGAGAATCTTCATTTTTTTATCCACTCCTTCCATCTTATTTTCACCACATGCATCCGCATATACAACTACTCTTACAATGTATTAACCTGGAAGAAAAAGAACAGGTGCAACGATACAGTTTAGATCAGCAGCATACATTAAAACAACTAAAAGCTGAAGGACTTGCATTGCATCCCATCATTGTTACCAAAAAGAATTTTGGTTATGCTGATTACCCGGAGATCAGTTTTAAGCTCAGCTTTCCACCTGAAATGAACTTGTTCAAAGATGGTGCAGCCATTGAATGTTTTATAACAGGTGAAGAACCTGTTAAAGGAGTGTTGATTGGATTGGATGGCAAGAACGGTGAATTCCGTTTGTTTGCGGCTGATTTTCCTGATTGGATAGAAGATGATGGAGTTGGAATTAAACTGGCACCTGATACCAGAACCACCAGCATCATGAAAAAAGTATTACATGATCTTGAGAAAAATCAATCTCTCTATAAATTATTTGAACAACTGCATGATGAAAAACTAACAGTACAGCCAACACTTTTCGACAAGCTTAGTGTAACCGGTAGTTTTCGAAACCAACAGTTAAATGAAAGTCAGCGGCTGGCCGTTACTGCCATCACACAAAACAAAAGCATCTGTATTGTACATGGTCCACCGGGCACAGGTAAAACAACAACCTTAATTGAAAGCATTCTTCAATTGATCAAAGCTGGAGAAAAAGTATTGGTATCGGCTCCAAGCAATACAGCCGTTGATCATCTTTCAAAAGGATTGATTCAACAGGGAGTGAAATTATTAAGGGTTGGCAATGCAAGCAAAGTAGATGAAACCATTTTTGCACATACCCCCGAAGGCAAACTGAACAACAGTAAACAGCAAAAAGAGATCAAACAACTAAAAATAAGAGCAGAAGAATTCAGACGGATGGCGTTGAAATACAAACGCAGTTATGGCAAGGCCGAAAGAGAACAACGCAACCTCTTATTTAAAGAAGTAAAAAACATCCGCTCAGAAATAAAGAAACTGCAGCATTATAACGAAGAAAAATTATACGAAGAAGCAGAAGTCATTGCCGGCACACCCATTGGATTGTATGATGCAGATATCAATCAATTTACATTTCAAACGCTGGTAATTGATGAAGCGGGACAATGTATTGAACCATTGGCATGGACCATTTTTCCACTGGCAGAAAAAATTGTACTGGCAGGTGATCATTGGCAACTCCCTCCTACCGTGTTGAGCAATGAAGCAGCCCGTTTAGGTTTTAACCGTTCTGTTTTAGAAACAGCAATTGAAACAGTAAGTAATGTTTACCTCCTCAATATACAATACAGGATGAGAGAAGCCATTGCCGGTTTCAGCAGTGCTTATTTTTATAACAACCTGTTGCTGACTGCTGCACATTTGAATAATAAAGGAACACATGTAACATTCATTGATACTGCAGGTTCCGGTTTCAACGAAGTACACGGACCTGATGGCTCCAGTTTGCAAAACAAAGGTGAACTGCAACTCGTACAAAAACTATTGGAAACAGCATCACTTGATCCGTTGCATACAGCATTAATCTCTCCTTATGCCGGGCAGGTAGTTGCAGCAAAAGAAGTGTTGTCAAAACAGCTTCGTATCAGTACCATCGACAGTTTCCAGGGACAGGAAAAAGAAACCATCATTCTTTCGTTGGTGCGCAGCAACGATGATGGAACCATTGGTTTCTTAAAAGATTACAGAAGAATGAATGTCGCCATTACAAGAGCTAAAGAACAACTCTTTGTTATTGGTGACAGCGCAACGATTGGTGCTGATATTTTTTTTAACAGCTTTCTTAGCTATGTAGAAAAACATGGAACCTATAAAACTGTTTGGGATTTTGAATTATAAAAAGGCATAATTCAATTTGCTTCGGTATATTTTTTAAAATTATTCATGATTGCCTGCCAGCCGCCTTGCTGCAGTTCAAGTGAGTTTTCTGTTTCTGCATCAAAACTTTCCACCACTTTAGTACTGTTGCCATCAGCAATGAAATTGATTTTTACTTTTCGTCCATCACCGAGTGTGTATTCGATATATTCATTGGGAGTTACTGCATCATAGATTCCGCCAAAATCAAAACCCATACTGCCATCTTTTGCTTCCATACGGGAAGAAAAACTTCCACCCTCCCGAAGATCATTGGCAGCACTCGGTGTATGCCAGTCATCTGATGCATTGTTCCATTGTGTGATGTGTTCAGGCTTTGTCCAGTATTTCCACACTTTTGATACAGGTGCATTGATTGTTGCTTCTACTGTAAGAACAGTTGCTTTTTGTGTTGCTTCCATAATATATTATTTAAATGCTGATGAATGTTTAGCTATACAAACTTGCGAAATATTTTTCAGATTTTTGCTGTGCAAAAACGAAATTATAGAGGGTTGATTACGACAACTTAAAAATTACAAGATTGACTCACCTTTTTGCACTTCCTGAATTACACCTTATATTACAGCAGGAAATTCAATTTGCCATATGAATTACATCATGTTACTGCAAATGAATGATTAACTGCTTTTTAAATGAAATCGATTTTTCTTTTAATTCTCTTAGTTCTGAGTATCGAAGTTGGTATGTCACAAACACCTGCCTCCGATAGTTTAAACAAACTCCTGCAAATTGAAAAGATTGATTCAAACAAAGTGCGTTTGATGTGGCAATATGCCAGTGAAATCAATAACAGTAAGCCTGAAGAAAGTATCCTCGTCTCTCAACAAGCAGTTTACCTGGCAAGGGCCATTAATTATACCGAAGGCCTCTCCCGTTCTCTTGGTGTATTGGCCAATGGATTTATCAAAATTGGCAATTACCCACAGGCGCTTGAGTACAACCTGCAAAAATTAAAGATCGAAGAAAAAAGAAATAAGCCCCGTAATATGGGCAGTGTACTAATGAGTATTGGTATTGTGTATGTGCTGGAACAGGAATTCGAAAAAGCAATTTTTTATTACCGTAAATCTGATTCCATTATTACAGTTAATAAAATAGATGCACTCATTTATCAAAGCAAGATCAACCTGGGCGATGCATTTGACAAATTCAATATGCCAGACTCTGCTTATTACTATTACAACCTGTCATTGCAAATAGCAATGTCGTTTAATAACATGGATTTTGTTGGCACTTCCATGATTGGTTTGGGTCATTATTTCAGAAAGAAAGGAAATTTTGATTCATCTGCGTTTTATTACAGAACAGCCATCATGCATCTTTCAACAGCAAGTGATGATTTCGCATTATGCGAAACAACATTGGGCTTTGCAAAACTCTTTCAGCAAACCAATCAACCCGATTCTGCTGTGTATTATGCTAAACTTTCCAGCAACATTTCAAAACAGGGGAATTTTTTATCAAACGAACTGGAAGCGGCAGAGTTTTTAAAGAATTATTACCGGCAACAAAAAAATATTGACAGCAGTTTTTTGTATTTCAATATTGTGCAGGCATTGAATGATTCAATTAACAGTAAGGCCAAGATTAGAGACCTTCAGATATTATCTATTAACGAACAGATAAGGCAGTTGCAGATTGCAGAAGATAAACGGTTAGCAGCCAAAGAACGGTCGCAGCAGTTGCAAATGTTATTCATCGCCCTCTTTATTCCGGGCTTTTTCATTTTCACTTTGTTACTAAGCCGGGTAAGAATTCCCATCAGAATTATTAAAATTCTGGGTGTTCTTTCATTGCTGATACTCTTTGAGTTTTTAACACTCCTGCTGCATCCAACAGTAAAAGAAATCACCCATCATACACCAGTCCTGGAGATGCTGATATTTGTTTGCATTGCATCTATACTCATTCCATTGCATCATCGTGTTGAACATTGGCTGATACAGAAACTGGTGCAAAACAGGGAACGATTACCCGGCATTGATAAAAAGATCAGGATTCAGACATCCAGCATTAAAATTGAATCCCCCAAAGAATAACTTAATTAGAAGGTGTATTAGGCGTTACAATTGGCTTTTTAACTCCTGTAGTATCCATGTGCATTGTGTCGTGCATCATGGTATCTGGTGCTGGAGCCGGAGTAACTGTGGTATCAGTTGTTGTTTCTGTTTTGGTTTCTGTTTCATTGTTACAGGCTGTTGCAAATAAGGTAACAAATAACAGAGCGGTCATGATTCCCTTGAGGGGTTGATTGATTTTGTTGTACATAAGCTTTAGTTTTAAGCCATAATTCTACGAAAGTTTTTCAGTACGGCAAAATTATCAACCCCCTAACTACCCACAATTGATGGTTGATGTGAATTTTTGAATTAATAGTTTAGCTTTAATAAGTAAAACCAACACATATGAAGATATTCATATACCTCCTGCTCTTTAATTTATCCATCTCTGTTTCATCCCTTACTGCGCAAAGCATTTATCACTTTCAATATAACTTACCTGCTGCCACAGGCAGTACTTCTTACGAAGCATTCTTTATGAACAATAGCAGCACCGGTGGCATGGTTCGTATCCGTTTCATTAATACAACTGGTACTGCAACTATCATTGAAATGAAACTGAAAGAACAATTTGTAAGCGGAACCACCAGCATTATTGATCCTAATGTAGTTTATTACAAAGCATCTCAACCCGAGATCATTGATGGAGATGATGATGCTGCAACAGACAGTCTTTCAATTTGGTTTGAACTCAATACCCAAACCAACAGCTTTGAACCATCAAAAATTATCAGTACAACTGTTGATGGAAAACAAACAACTGCAGAGTTAACAAAAGCTGAATTATTGAATTCAACAAACCTGAGCAAAGAACTTGTGCTGCGTTTTTTTGCTGAAACAGATCCTTTGTATGTATCTACTTTTAAAGCTGTATCAAGAGGATTAAACAGCAATGAAAAAAACATCCGGATGCATGTGATCCTTGTATGTGCTACAACCGATCCTACACTGAGTGAGTTTAGCACCTATGATCTAAAACGTGCTGAAGAACTTTTTTCAAAACTCGCCGATGCCATTGGCATTAAAGCCAGCTTCGTAAAAATTTTTGGTGCAACCTATAATAAAAAGAATGTGGAGGCAGCAATAAAAAATCTAAAATCGGCGCCGAATGATATTGTTGTATTCTATTACAGTGGTCATGGTTTTCGACTTCCAAATTTAAACAGGCCCTATCCGTTTATGGATTTGCGATCTGATGTAAAGACACAGGATTACAAACAACATACCATGAACATTGAAGATATTTTTCTGTCATTAAAAAGTAAACCTTCAAGATTTACATTAGTATTGAGCGATTGCTGCAATTCAGTTCCTGAAGGGCCAAACAAAATTTCTCCTGTACCACCACAACCAAAAGCATCTGACCTGAAATGGAACTTTGAAAATCTAAGAGTGTTGTTTCTGAATCCGAAGAAAACATCCTTATTGCTTACTGCAGCCGATAAAAATCAATTCGCCAATTGTAATCCAAAGCTTGGAGGCTTTCTATCATTTTATTTTAAGCAATCGTTAGAAACCATGTTAACGAATCCCAACCTAAGAGAAGTAAGCTGGTTTAAAATAAGTGAAGAAACAAGGGCCAAAACAATTACACAGGCAAAACATACTGCCTGCTCCATGCCCCCTATACCAGCTAATGCCTGTGTGCAATACCCCATCTATAAATTTGTATTCTAAAGTACTGCTTTATCAGGGTCAGGATACTCAATGAATTTATATCGCTTCATCATTGACTTCCATTTTGTTTCTTTTCGGAATCCATCCCAAATGGTATCGTACTTCAACACATAAGCATAAAGAAACCCTTTGTCCATGGCCTTTTGCAACCATTGCCAGGCTTCTTTTTTATTACCTGCTGTTGCATACATACGTGCAATAGAATACATGGCTTCTACATCATCAGGCTTTAAGGTCAAATAGATTTTGTATCGTTCAATTGCTTTTTTGGGTTGATTGGAAAGCAAAGCAATACGGCCAAATAAATTTTCAATTTCGGCCATATGGTATGGATGAATGGTTTCGGCCTGTTCCAGTAATACAGTTGCTTCTTTAAACCTCGAAGTATGGATATAATATTTAGCAAGCAATAACTGTTTCGAAAAATTAAGTTCATTTCTGTTCAACAATGTATCCAGGTGCACCTGTGCTGATGTGAATTGATATAGTTGATCCAGCACATCAATCAACTTTAACCGGATGCCTGAATTTTGTTGTTGCAGATCAACTGCTTTTTGATAATGCTTTGGTGCATCCTTTATCAAGCCTTGCCATACAAACAGATCACCCAGCTTATCATTGATCTCTGCAGGCAGGTACTCTTCATCTGCCATTAATGAATCAGCTTTTAATAAAAAGCGAATGCCATCACTAAAAGGAAACATGATTCTGTTTGCAAGAATGATATAGGTATTGATACCAGGCATAATTGCTGACCCTGCATGACGCCTATGAGCCCCCGGGTGATAATTTGTAAAAACGGGAGTTGTTTTATCAGGTTTATATTCTTTGAAATCAATACTATAAACTTCAGGATTGGGAGCAACCATCTGGTACAACATGCTACCAGCCTTGTAATACCAGCTGCCTTCATCGGGTAACCGCTCATGCATACGTTTGTAAAAAGCATGCAGTTCTTCTCTCCCGTTGACCGCATTTGCTTTCATATAAGAAACAATCACCTGTTCTGCTTCCTGGTAACGGTTGATTTTCTCGAACAGGTTCCACAATAAATGATAACCACCAATAAAA
>JANMOR010000288.1:0-2121 GCA_031369435.1 Chitinophagaceae bacterium | reverse complement strand
GCATCAGGATAATCTGCAATCCAGCTGCCTCGAAAAAACAAAGCTTCACTTTTTGACGTTTGTGTCAACAATAAACTTTTTTGAACCACTTCTACTTTTATATTCAAACCAATATCTTCCAGTTGCCGGGCAATATAACTTCCAAGATCACCATAAATAGGAATGGTGAGCAATTTGATTTCAGGTACATCCTTCATTGATTTAAATCCTGCCTCTTGTAATAAGGCAGCTGCTTTTGCAGGATCATAATGATAACCTTTTACAGCAACCGTATCAAAGCTGGGCAAACCCATTGGCACAAAACCACTTTCAGCAGCTGTACCAATAGAGTTCCGTAAGTACAGCATCATCTTTTTACGATCGAAGCCATAATTAATTGCCTGGCGTATTGCTTTTAAACGCAATGGAGAATTCTTTACAATGTCTTTTGTTGAATCAACCAAAATACCAATGTATTCAATGTTGAGATACGGATGTTTGTTGAGTACTACTTTGTTCTTCCAGCTATCTCTCAACTCACCTTTCTTATTCAACACTTCATCTTTAAAAGATGGATCTATATCATTGATAAAATGTAAACGTCCCTGCCTGAATTCTAAAAACTCGGTAGCCTTGCTATCAAGAAAAGTGACTTTTACACCATCGAGATAAGGAAGTTGATTACCGGTACTGTCTTTTTCAAAATAGTTGGGATTGCGAACAAGGATCAATGCCTGTCCTTCTTCCCATGCTTTGAATTGAAAAGGGCCGCTGCCACAGGGATTCCGTCTGAAATCAGTTCCATATTTTTCTACCACTTCTTTGGGAACAACAGAACAATATACATTACTGAGTACACCAAGAATCTGTACAAATGGTTTTAATAAATTTATTTGAAAAGTACTGTCATCAATTGCTGCAAATCCTTTTGCAGCATCAACCCTGTTATTAAAGATCCATGCACCGGGGCTGGCCGTGTTCTTATCCATCAACCGTTGAAAACTATATTGCACATCTGCTGCTACCAGTTTTCTTCCCTTTCCATTTGCAAAAGCAATATGATCATGAAAGTATACATCATTACGTAAATGAAAGACGATACTTAACCTGTCGGCACTTACTTCCCAACTTTTTGCAAGTGATGGAACAATGTGCAACTGATCATCTGTTTCAACCAACGTATTAAACAACTGATGCGTGGCCCAGATAACCGACTGGCTTTTTGCAAAAGCCGGATCCAAAGAACTGATGCCGCTGGTTTCGTTATACCGAAAAATATTTTGTTCATTCTTTTTTGATTGACCACAGGAAGAAAGCAGGAGAAATGAAAAATAAAAAATAAAAAATAAGAAATGTGAAATACTGCCAATTTCCATCTTCCACCAGCCAGCACTTCTACCTTTTCCTGTTTTTTTAATCATGTTCATAAAGAATTACCGCTAAATTTATAGCCAAATATCAACTCAGTGAAAAAAAAGAATCTACCCTTATTAAGCATTTTCCTCCTAGCACTTTGTTTTCATTTTCAAAACCTGTATTCGCAGCAACATACCAACCAAACTGTTTTTAGCCGGCAGGATTCATTGCGTGGCCGTATTACACCTGAACGTGCCTGGTGGGATGTAGTGATGTATGATTTGCATGTAACTCCAAACATTGAAAAATTTACACTCAGCGGAAGCAATACCATTTATTTTAAATTGGTAAAGAAAGCCAATCGCCGGATGCAGATCGATCTGCAGGAACCCATGACGATTGACAGTGCATTCATCAACGGTGTATCAGTGAGTGTACAGCAGGATGGGAATGTATGGTACGTTCTCTTACCTTTTAAACGGCTTCCAAAAACAAAAAACATCAATACAACTATTCATGAATTGAAATTGTATTATCACGGAGTACCCAAACCTGCTTTAAAAGCACCATGGGATGGAGGTGTTGTATGGAAAAAAGATAATCTTGGAAATCCATGGGTTAGTACAGCAGTACAGGGATTAGGCGCCAGTGCGTGGTGGCCTTGTAAAGATCATCAAAGCGATGAGCCCGACAGTACTCTCATCAGCATTACTGCTCCTGATACATTGATGAATGTTTCAAATGGCCGTTTAAGAAATGTAATGGCCGATGGAAAAGGAAATAAAA
>JANMOR010000025.1:0-1926 GCA_031369435.1 Chitinophagaceae bacterium | reverse complement strand
CACTTCATTTATAATATACTTGTAGAGTTGTTGTTTGGTGACAAGATTAAAAAAGATGCGGAAGGTTGAGTTTGTAGTTGATAGTTTGTAGTTTGGCCGCCGTTAATTTATTCATAACTCTCATTTACCACCCCGCCTTCTCACCCCAAACGCCCAAGCCAAAATATTTATTTAATGGAATGTTTAAACCAAGCTGGTTGTAAGTAATATTATTCTGCAAATAAGTTCTTGCATAACGCAGTTGCAACTTAGTTAAAAGAACACCTGCTCCTAAAGAAAACCCAGTCAATCCATTGGCGCTGTTGCTGATCCTTAATTCTTTTCCTCTCAGAATATTATATCCTGCCGTTACTTCTACCCGATGCCCGATTAAGATCTGTGTAGAAAAAACAAAATGCTGAAATAATTTATCAAACGTAAATTTTTTGTTATTTGGATTGTTGATTCCGTTGTCAATATTAAACAAAGTATCGTTATAAAAAATATTAAAGCGATGGAGATGATGTGCTGTAACAGAAAATTGAACAGGCGCTTTAGCCAACCGTTTGGAAATACCCACCTGCAGATCAAAAGGCAGCTCTTCCGGTTCTGTTGGATTGTATCTTTTCAACTGACTACCCATGTTCACAGCAACAACACTAGCCTGTATTAGATTGGAAGTATCTCTGTACAACACCCCCACATCAGCAGCAATGGCATTGGAACGATAGATGCCATAGTTACTGGCAATGTATTTTAAAGACAACCCGTATTTCCAACGATTCAGGTATTCACGGCTTGCAGAAAGCTGTATAACAAAATCTCTTGGTTTATAATTGCCCAAAATATTTCCCGTTGCATCCGTTTGCTGCGTAGTACCATAATCAACAAACAAAATTGCAGCTGCAAAATTTGTTTGCAGTTTGGGATGCCTGTAAGCCAGCATCCAGTGCAGATTTTTTACCCCGGCATATAATGAATTGAAATTGGCTACCATTTGTGTATGCATCAATGAATCGAGCTGACCCGGATTTTGAAATGCCAGTGAAAGATCGTTTGATTGATTGGTTAAATTAATACCTCCTAACGCTGCTCCCTGTGGTGATGCAGGGAATCGTAAAAAATTATAAGTACTGCTGCCACCCAATGTTTGTGAAAACAGGCTAGCAGAAAAAAAGAACAACCATACAAATAAAACCAATCGAAGCATACATCAGCTTAGGTGAAAGGATGTAATTTAATCAAAAACGATTGAAGGATGCCAACCTTTGGAAGATGGGCATCCTTCAAAAAAAAATCCCCCATGGAAATGGGGGAAACTCTTTAACCCTTAAAACAACCAACATGAAATAAAACTTATTTCCTGTTTGTTGCAATAATAACAGGTAAATGATTTCGTAGTTCACTCAACAAACCAAACTTATTATGAACGGTCGTATTCATTTATCAGTTGCAACCGTTCATACAAGAGCCAGGTCCAGCACCTGCTGCATTGTTTTTACAAAATGAAACTTCATACCCTTGATATAGTGTACATTAATTTCTTCCACGTCTTTTTCATTTTGCGAGCACATGATCACTTCTTTAATACCGGCTCTCTTTGCTGCAAGAATTTTTTCTTTGATCCCTCCTACCGGTAATATCTGACCACGGAGTGTAATCTCCCCTGTCATAGCTAAAAAAGGTTTCACTCTTCTTCCGGTGAATGCACTTGCAATAGAGGTCATCATGGTAATGCCTGCACTCGGTCCATCTTTTGGCACAGCACCTTCGGGTATATGCATGTGAATACTTTTCTTTTGAAAGTCATCGGGGTTGATATCAGATTTTCTTGCATTGGCCTGTAAATAACTCAGCGCCGTTGATATGCAAGTCGCTCATGTGCACATCGAAGGTATCGAAGCCGGCCTGCGCCATCGCGTAGCTCATCTCGACTTGCGAGTTGAC
>JANMOR010000243.1:0-2811 GCA_031369435.1 Chitinophagaceae bacterium | reverse complement strand
ATACTTGTGCCTTGTCGATGGCTTCATCGATATCATTATATTTTTCGTCGAGGTATTTTGTTTCGATGCGTTTATCAATGCGCCACTCTTCTACTTCTGCAATGAGTGCTACACCTTCGTTCATGGTAATGGCGAGTGGTTGTGCGCCACCCATGCCGCCCAATCCTGCTGTAACATTCAATGTTCCCTTTAGTGTTCCGCCACCCGCCACACGGGGTGTTTCAAGCTCCCCCTTCAGGGGGCGGGGGGGGCTAAAATGTTTTTCTGCTATTGCGGCGTATGTTTCATAGGTTCCCTGCACAATACCTTGTGAGCCGATATAGATCCAGGAGCCGGCGGTCATTTGTCCGTACATCATGAGTCCTTTTTTCTCCAGCTCATCAAAGTGTTTCCAGTTGGCCCAGTTGGGTACAAGCTGACTATTACTGATCAATACTCTTGGTGCATCCTTATGTGTTTTTAATATGCCGACGGGCTTTCCACTTTGGATGAGTAATGATTCATCGTTCTCCAGGATTTTTAATGCAGCAATGATATTATCCAATGCTTCAAAATTTCTTGCTGCTTTTCCACGGCCTCCGTATACGATGAGATCATCTGGACGTTCGGCTACTTCTGGATCGAGATTGTTGAGGAGCATTCTTAATGCTGCTTCCTGGATCCAGCCTTTGCAGGTGAGTTCACTGCCGGTGGGGGTTTTGTATTTTACTGCGTCGTAGCGTTTTGTTGTTGTTGACATATGGCAATATTTTTCTGATGCATTCTTGCTGATGTTTTCTTCTTTTCTTTTTGCTTGTCCAAAAAGAAACAAAAAGGACCCCAGCAATCTAATATACAACCTGATTGCTGGTTTACGCCCTGATGTGGCGTTTGTGCTACTGTGGTGAATCACAGTAGAACAATACTGTACACTTTAAGTGCAACAGTATGATTTATTTTATGCTGCTTGTTTTCCTATCCACTAACGACTAACCACTACCGGCTTTCTTCTATTGTGGTGAATGACAGTAGTGCTTTACTGTACACTTTATGTGCAACAGCATGATTTATTATATGCTGTTTGCTCACTAACAACTAAAAACTAAGAACTAATGACTTTCAACTTCTTCCTCACAAAAGTCGGGATTCCCAGTTAAACTAAAAATGGTAAAAGCACCCGCAACATATACCAAAAAAACAATTGCATCAAAGAAATTGCATTTGAACTTTCTTCTCTCTACTTTACACCCAACCGTTATTTGAAAATCACCTGGTAATCCCACTTTGCTGAAGACCCCCAACTCCATTTTTTAACAACTAAATGAATTTGTTTTATGAAGCAAGTCTTAGCCATTTTTTTATTCGCAGCGTTTAGCTGCAACAATGCGCCGGATAAAGAAGCGATGAACATGACAGGTGCTTACAGTATGGTATCGCAATCCATCAAAGGCGGAACAACTGACACCACTATTACCTCGCTGAAACAATTGAAAATTTTTACTCCTGATTTTATGATGTATGCCAATGTGGAACCTGCTGATTCCGTAAGCGGTTTTGGTGTGGGCACTTACAGTATTACTATGGATACGATCACTGAAAACGTTTTCTTCAATGCATCTGATTCTTCTTCGAGTGATTCTGCTGCCAGTTATCATTTAACCATCACCAAAACAGACAAGGGTTTCACGCAGGTGATTCCTGAAATTGGTACTGATAAATATAAACTCACAGAAGTGTACACAACAGTTGGCACAGCGGTTACAACTCCCATGGATGGTTTGTGGAAAGCCTATAAGATGTACGATATTAAAGGAACTGATACAACAAAAAACGAATCAAATCAATATAAAATGTATCATGCCGGTCATTTTATGTTTGGACATACATGGGCTGATTCAACAAAAAAATTACATACAGGTATGGGATTCGGAACTTTTGTAATGGAAGGAACTACAAAGATCAAAGAGCATGTTGAAGCATCTACTTATGCCATGATCAGGGGACAAAATGTTGATCTTGAAATTGAAATGACAGGAACAGATGAATATAAGCAAACCATTACGGGCACTGATGGTACAAAGAGTGTAGAGTTTTATAAAAGAGTGAAGAAGTAAAGATTTTATTTTTGTATAAATGATATAGCAGTAAATGAATTATTTTGTTTGCTGCTTTATCATTTCAATTTCTCCGCATCGTAAGGTTGAGTAGTTGCTGTTGATATATACAATCAGTTTAATTTTTCTTTCTCTTTCTTTTTGCTTGTCCAAAAAGAAACAAAAAAGACCCCCGAAATCAATATCCAGCATGATTTCGGGATAACGCCCTGATTTGGCTTTTTGCTACTGTGGTGAATTACATTAGTACTTTCATCATCATCTTAACTGCAAGAGTTTGACTGTTTATGAAAGAGCTTTGAATTTCATTTTACTTTTTGAATAGTAAGGGCTGTGCGAATGCCAGTTCCCCCTTTAGGGGGCGGAGGGGGCTAAAAACTCCACCGCTTTCATCATATCCTCATGCAGCACCCTGTCTTTATCAACAAAGCTTACCTGTTTACGGAATGAAGTCATTACTTCTTCTACTTTAGCTGAACTTTTTAACGGCCGGCGGAAATCTAATGCCTGTGCGGCACTCAGCAATTCAATGGCCAATACTTTTTCTACATTCTGCATTACACGATAGGCTTTGGTTGCTGCATTGGCACCCATGCTTACATGATCTTCCTGGTTGTTGCTGCTTGAAATACTATCCACACTTGCCGGTGTGCAGAGTTGTTTGTTTTCACTCACAATACCTGCTGCTGTGTATTGCGGAATCATGAAGCCACTGTTG
>JANMOR010000239.1:0-12196 GCA_031369435.1 Chitinophagaceae bacterium | reverse complement strand
GTGATTTTGCAGCAGGACGGGTTTGTTGAAGTAGAGGTGCAGTGCTGAGCAATAAAAAATATTTCCCAAATCTGTAACACTAAGTTACTAAAAGTTTTAGTTTTACCAAACTTTCTTACAAACCCATACATAATTTTTTTTTGATCACAGCTCTTTGCCGTTGACGGTTGAGGGATAAAATTTTTTCTATGGATGGGGAACAATTTTTCGGTGCTGCTTATAAAGGCAGTAAAAATTTTAAACAACAGGATGTACAAACAGCCAATGCTACAGGCTTTGGTGCAGCAGCTGATGATTACTCAGAACGTGGTATTGATCTCAACGAACGCCTGATCAAAAACAAACCAGCCACCTTCTTCTTTAAAATGAAAGGCGATGCCATGCAGGAAGCCGGCATTTTTGATGGAGACATTTTAATTGTAGACCGTTCTGAAAAATTGGCTAACGGCAAAGTGATCGTTGCTATTCTCAACGGTGAGTTGTTGGTGCGAAGGTTTCATAAAAATTTTTCGTCGGCCTTTTTAATCCCAGAAAACACAAGATACAAACCGGTGAACCTGGCAGAGTTCAGTGATTTTAAAATCTGGGGAGTGGTTATCTATTCCATTCATTCGTTTGAAAGATGATACACAACCCCGTCAGCGGTTGTAAACCCTGACGGCGGTTGGATTGATAAAACGTAAATGATTTTTTATATTTCGATTAAGTACTGCCAGGATCAAAGCCTACTAATCACGTATATGCACACAGAACCATTCACAACAGGGAATTATTATCACATCTTCAACCGGGGAATCAATGGTGAAGATCTGTTCAAAGAAAAACGTAATTACTACTATTTTTTGCAGCAGTATAATTTGTATTGTACCGGTGTACTGGAAACTTTTGCTTATGCATTATTGAAAAACCATTTCCATATGTTAGTGTATGTAAAAGAAGCAGCAGAAATTCCTCGTAAAGATGGGAATGGCCTGTATAAACCGGAGGCTTCAAAGCAATTATCGCATTTTTTTAATTCATATGCACAATCGATCAATAAAGCTTACAACAGAACAGGGCCGTTGTTCGAATCACCATTTGAGCGTAAACTGATTGACGACGACGGCTACCTTACATCCGTCATTTATTATTGTCATTACAATCCACAGCTACATGGCTTCGTTGATGATTTTAAAAAATGGGAGTTTACATCTTATGATGCGATACTGAATAATGATCAGGTTTTTTTATCGTCACAGAAAGTGCTGGATTGGTTCGGAGGAAAAATGCAATTTGAGCAAGCGCATATGAATACGTATGAAACAAAAGATGCGATGAAATTTTTGATTGAATAAAGAAGTTCTGTCGACAAACCGCCGACGGGGCTATGAGCCGCCGTCGGGGTTTTGTACCGAACCTCGTCAGCCCTGCCCGATGCAGGCGGGGGTTGCAAACCCTGACGCTGGTTCGATGAATAGTCAGGCAAAAACAGAAACATGTTAACAACTGTAGAATCTATACAAACCGATTTGTTTGCACAACAAACAATCAATGCAAGCTATCGCAGCATGTACGCCATTGTTGATTGTAATAATTTTTATTGCTCCTGTGAACGTTTATTCAAACCTCATCTGGATAACAAGCCTGTTGTTGTTCTCAGTAATAACGATGGTTGTATTATTTCAAGAAGTGATGAAGCAAAAACATTGGGTGTGGAAATGGCGGGACCTTATTTCATGGCCAAGCCGTTGATTGAAAAACATAATGTATCTGTATTCTCCAGCAACTATAATTTATATGGTGATTTAAGTTGGCGGGTAATGGAAACGCTACGGATGATCATTGGCAAACACAATGTAGAAGTGTACTCGGTAGATGAAGCTTTTGTGAATCTGAACATTTTTCCTGCAGCAGATCTGGAACGTATTGCACATAACATGCGGGAAACAGTAGAACAATGGACAGGCATTAAAGTGTCCATTGGTGTAGCACCCACAAAAGTATTGGCGAAACTGGCAAATCGTTTATCGAAAAAAAATAAAGAACAAACCAATTGTGTGTTGGTGCTTGATACAAAAGAAAAAATAACAGCAGCACTGGAGCGAACACCGGTGGCTGATATATGGGGTGTTGGCTACCAGTATGCACAAAAATTAAAAGAACAATGGTTTATTGATGATGCATTGCAGCTAAGCAAGATGAGCACTGAGTTTGGCCGGTTGCATTTAGGTGGTGTAGTTGGTATGCGGTTGATCCGTGAACTCAATGGTATTCCATCCAGTGAAATGCAAGATGAACTGCTGAATAAAAAAATGATCGCTACCACAAGAATGTTCGGCAGCCCGGTAGGCGATATCAATGATATTAAAGAGGCCGTTGCTACCTATACGTCAAGGGCTGCCGAAAAATTAAGACGACAACATAGTGCTGCAAAAACTATCAGTGTATTTGTTGTAGCAAAAGATGAAGATCACAATGTAACATTCAACCGTGGCATTACACACAGCAGGCACACCACACTACCCGTTGCAACATCTTTTACCAATGAATTAATTAAACCTGCCGTGGCCTTAATTGATAGTTTATATAAAGAGGGCACGTTCTACAAAAAAGCAGGTGTCATGTTGAGCGGTATTGTTCCCGATGCATCCATACAAGGCAACTTGTTTTTGCCTGAAACAAAAAATAATGGCCGGTTGTTGATGGATATGATCGACAATATCAACTTCAGTCAACGGGACGATGTGTTGAAGTTTGCAGCCAGCGGCACTTCAAGAGATTGGAAGATGCGGCAGGAGTTACGCAGTCCTCGTTATACCACACGTTGGGAAGAATTGTATGAACTACGTTAGGTTAAACCATTCCTCCTTTTTGCTGTTATGAATAGCAGTAATTTGGTACATTCATTTTTCTAAACCAAACATATGAGAAAAATTCTTTTCCTGCTATTGCTGCAGACAGTAACGTTTATTTCATTTTCACAGCAAAAAACAATCGCCATTCAATGTGGTAAGATACTCGATGTACGCAGCGGAAAAATATTAGTGAACCAGGTGATCCTTGTAAAAGGAAACAGGATCGAATCCATTACGGATGCGGTTAACTTCAAACAAAAAACAGATTCAATGATTGATCTCAGCAGTTATTTTGTATTACCCGGTTTGATCGACTGTCATACGCATGTATTACTGCAAGGTGATATTACTACAGAAGATTATGATGTTCAGGTATTGAAAGAATCGATTCCTTACCGTACGCTTCGTGCATCGAAAAGTGCTTATCAATCTTTACTGAATGGCTTCACAACCATTCGTGATTTAGGAACAGAAGGTGCAGGTTATGCAGATGTAGATATTAAAAAGGCCATCAACAAAAACATCATACCGGGACCACGAATGTTTGTTTCAACTTTAGCAATCAATACAACCGGCCACTATTTAATTGCTGAAAAAGATTATGCATGGGAGTTGAAATTGCCTAAAGGATTGCAGGAAATTACCGGTGCAGATGAAGGGCGTAAAGCAGTGCGTACACAAATTGCGTATGGTGCTGATTGGATAAAAATTTATGCCGATCGTGGATATGTGCGTTTGCCCAACGGTGGTTATAAAAGCATTCCCAATTTTACCAAAGAAGAAATAGAAGCGATTGCTGATGAAACAATTAAAAGCCGCAAAAAATTAGCAGCACATGCTGTAACACCTGATGGAATTATCTATTCTATTAACGCAGGTGCGTCAAGTATTGAACATGGCTTTGGTATGAATGAAGAATGTATGCAGTTGATGGTAAAGAAGAATGTGTTCTGGTGTCCTACTATTTATGTAAACGATTATGTAGCTGAAGGAAGAGCGAAAGCAGGTAGCCCCATTAATAAATACTTTACACAATCGGAACCTGAAGTTTTTAAAAAAGCAATGAGCTTTGGTGTGAAGATCGCTTACGGTACAGATATTGGAGGCTATGATTGGAATGAACCACAAACAAAAGACTTTGAATATTTTATTCAATATGGCATGCAACCGCTGCAGGCTATCCAAACTGCAACCATTAATGCAGCAGAGTTACTGGAACAAACAGGTTTAATTGGTGAGATTATACCCGGGGCTTTTGCTGACATTATTGCGGTGAAAGAAAATCCACTAACGAACATCAAAACATTAGCTGATGTGAAGTGGGTGATGAAGGATGGAATAGTGTATAAAAATCAGAAATAAGACTACTCAAACAAACCCCGTTGTTTCGGTTTGGGTTTTTGCGATACGCCTCCTTCAATAAATTTAGGTTTGATTAAATTCAAACCCATTTCTCTATTCATTTTATCAACCAAATAAACTGTCAACTCAGGCGAAGTAGCTTCGTCGTGCATGTGCATAAAGAAATAAGTTTCTTCCATGCCTTGCTTCATCCAATGCTTCATACGTTCCACCCACACATCGCAACGGGTATAATCTGATTTGTGTAAACTGTTACCTACATAACGGATGAATACTTTGGGTACAGTGAGGTGCATATGTGCACAATCTCGTCTCCCGGCAGTATCGGTAATCACTGCCCCAATATTCAGTTGTTTTAATGTAGTGAAAAGTTCGGTTTGTATTTCTTCTTTCCCCAACCAATCGGGATGACGAACTTCTAAAAAGAATTGCAGGTCTTTTGGTAAAGAAGCCAGGTATTCAAATAGTTCTTCTTTCCGTTTGGGTGAAAAGGTATCGCTCACCTGCACAAAGATGGGCCCCAGATGTTCTTCAAATCCAACAATACCACGGAAGAATTCATTGGTGATAAAATCTTTGCCTTTTAAACTACCACGATGTGTTACACCTTGATACATCTTTGGACAAAACTTAAAGTCTTTCCCTTTCGCTTTCTCAGCCCATTTACGTGTACCCACTTCACCATATACTTTGTAATGTGTGGCATTCAATTCAATACTGTTGTAATGCTCAACATAGTGTTGCAAAAAATCTTTCTCTTTGGTTTTGGGTGGATAGATCTTTCCTACCCATTCAGTTCGCCCCCACTTGGCACAACCGAGATAAACTTTTGAATCTTTTACAGGTTTCCCTTTTAGTATTGCTTTATTGAAAGCAGGCTCCTTTGGCAAAGAGAAATCAATGCTATTCAATTCATCTTCCGGTACTCTTCCAAACTCCATAATCAAATAATTTCCTCAAATCTACACATCTATAATTATTGTAACTTTCAATCATGCGATTTTTATTCTTATTACTTCTCTGCAGTACATCGGCGATTGCCCAGCAACCTAATATCATTTATATCATGAGTGATGATCATGATAACGATGCCATTAGTGCCTACAACAAACAGTTTATTCAAACGCCAAATATCGATCGGCTGGCAAAAGAGGGCATGCTGTTCACTAAAGCATTTGTTGGCAATTCTATTTGCAGCCCTGCAAGAGCTACTTTACTCACAGGTCAGCATTCACATAAGAATGCGGTAAAAGATAACCGCACAAGATTTGACTCTTCGAAAATGACCATGCCCAAATTAATGCAGGAAGCTGGTTATCAAACTGCCCTTACAGGAAAATGGCATTTGCATTCTTATCCAACAGGATTTGATTACTGGAAAATATTACCTGGCCAGGGTCGATATTATGATCCCTTGTTGATTAACATGAAAGCTGATACGGTTGCTGAAAAAGGATATGTTACAGATGTCATCACAAATGAAGCGTTACAATGGCTCGATCAAAGAGATAAGAAGAAACCTTTTTTATTATTACTTCACCATAAGGCTCCGCATCGAAACTGGCTGCCACGTTTGAAACATCTGCTCATAACATCTAAACAGGTGTATCCTGAGCCTCCATCATTATATGCAGACATGAATCAACATGGCAAACCATGGCAGGAGCAGAAGATGAGTATTCTGTATGATATGGTGTTATCCATCGACTTAAAAATTGATCCTGTTTACTTTGAAAACATTCCTGAATTAAAACCCATAGCATCGGAAAAAAATGATTACAACTTTATATTTAATCATATTTCAGAAGAAGAAAAAAAAGGATTGAAAGAAATTTATGCGCAACGTGGCAAAATGCTTCAACAATATTATAAAGACAAACGGAAGTTGCTTGCTTTAAAATATCAATGGTATATGCAGGATTATATGGCATGTGTTGCATCCATTGATGAAAACATTGGAAGGCTGCTTGAGTATTTAGATAAAAACGGACTTGCCAAAAACACCTTGGTGATTTATACAGGCGACCAGGGATTTTATCTGGGAGAAAATGGATGGTTTGATAAACGCTGGATGTATGATGTATCGATGCAGGCACCTCTTCTGATGCGTTGGCCCGGTAAAATCAAACCGGGAACTGTTTCTAACGAACTGGTGCAAAACATTGACTTTGCGCCAACCATTATGGATGTTGCTGCTGTTAAAGTTCCGGCATGGATGCAGGGAATAAGTTTGCAAACACATATTACAGGCAAACAAAAAAAGCTGAACAGGAATTATCTCTATTATCATTACTATGAATACCCCATTGATCATTATGTAATGCCGCATCTTGGTATCAGGAGTGAACAATATAAACTGATCTATTTCTATACAGCCAATGAATGGGAATTGTATGATCTTACAAAAGACCCGCAGGAGCAGCATAATCTCATACGTTCATCTGCACATCAAACCTTGATCAAAGAATTAAAAGCAGAAATATTAAAACAAAGAGATTTGTATGATGATCATGAACCTGCCGGCGAATTGCATTGATTATTGTTTTTTCCCAAATTCAGTAATGAGTTCTGCTACCAGTGCCGTCCAGCCGGTTTGATGATTGGCGCCTAATCCTTTTCCACTATCGCCATGAAAATATTCATAAAATAAGATCAGGTGTTCATTACCTGGTTGTTTATAAAACCAGTTGTATTGCTCATAACTTCTGCGTTCGCCTATCTCATTTTTGCTGAACAGGTTAATGATACGTTCGGATAGTTTTTCAGCTATCTGTACAAGATTCAATTCTGTTCCCGAGCCTTTGGGGTATTCAATCTTTAAGCTATCGCCATAAAAATCGCCAAAGTTTTTAATGGACTGGATGGTTAAATAATTCAATGGCAACCACACAGGGCCCCGCCAGTTGCTGTTTCCACCAAACATATCACTGGTAGAATCGCCGGGATCATATTGGATGGAATAAGTTTGTCCTTCAAGTTCAACTGAATATGGCTTTAGCTCATGTTCTTTTGATAAAGCACGGATACCTCCCTGTGATAAAAATTCATTTTCATCGAGCAGGCGGCTGAGGATAGCAATTAATTTTTCTCTTGGCACAAGTGATAATAAAATTTCTTCGCTATCGCTTTTTTCTTCGTTGGGCCAGAAAAGATTATTTGCTTTACGATAATTCTCAAACCAGGAAATGCGTTTTTTAAAATCTCTTAACTTACTTAATGCTCCTTTATGAATAGTTGAAACGGCAAATAAACTGGTCAACCCAACTGCCGATTTAATGCGAAGCGGAAGATTCGATCCGTCATGCTTTACCAATACATCGTAATAAAATTTATCTTCTTCGTTCCATAAATGATGGCCGTTCAACGCTTCGGCTATCAATACAAAATGTTCAAAGAAACGGGTGGCTGTATCTTCAAACGCATCATCATGCAATGCAATTTCAACTGCAATGTCCATCATATTCAATGCATACATCCCCATCCAGGAAGTTCCATCGGCTTGTTCTAACTGCAGATTACCGGGTATATGATGACTCCGGTTGAACACACCAATATTATCTAAACCAAGGAATCCACCCTGGAATAAATTATTTCCTTTTTCATCCTTGCGGTTGATCCACCAGGTGAAATTGATCAGCAGTTTCTGAAATATTTTTTTCAGAAACTGCACATCGCCTTTTCCTGTTTTATTTTTTTCTATATTATAAACACTCCATGCTGCCATAGCATGTACAGGCGGATTGACATCTCCAAAATTCCATTCATAGGCAGGCAACTGTCCATCCGGTTTCATATACCACTCCCGCATAATAAGTAAAAGCTGGTGTTTGGCAAACACGGGATCAACTGCTGCCATGGATATACATTGAAAGGCAAGATCCCATGCTGCATACCAGGGATACTCCCATTTATCGGGCATACTGATGACATCCGCATTTTTCAAATGCTTCCAGTCGCTGTTGCGCCCATGTTTTTTCCCTTCATTCACTGGTGTAATACCATCGCTTGAATTGATCCACTTTTCTGTATCAAATGTGTAGAATTGTTTACTCCATAATAAGCCGGCATACGCCTGTCTTGAAATATTTTTTTGATCGTCAGTTAAATGACCGGGTATAACTGTTGCATAAAATTCATCGGCCTCTTGCTTACGTTTTTTAAACACATAATCGAATCCTTCAGGAAATGGATGCTCCGTATAAGCATTTACAATGCGGCAGTAAATTGTTTTTGTTTCACGACCTTTCAACTGCAGATTATAAACGGGCGAACATTTTGTGCCTGTCTTTTTCTTTCGCAATTCTTTTTTATTCTTTCCTTTAATTACTGCATCATGAAAAGCGTCTTTTACAAAAATGGATGTATTGGGTGTGCCATTCAATTGTTCCATATTGGTTTCATTTTCAGTAAACCAAATATCTTGGGCATCAGAAAAATAAAAATAATAATCTCCCAAGCGGTAGTGCCATGCATGTACGCAATGGTCATTAACATACTCAACAACAGGTTTAATTTCTTTAGGATCATGGCTCCATTTGTTGGAGAACCAAAGAGTAGGCAATACAGAAATATCTGCTGAGCGGAGATTGCGATTGGTAATATCAATCTTTATATAAAGATCGTCCCTGTTTTGTTTAGCATAGGTTACCAGTACATCAAAATAACGGTTGTTTTTAAAAGCAGTCGTGTCTAAAATTTCATACTCCGGTTCGTTGCGACTGCGTTTTTTATTTTCGTCGTATAATTTTTTATAAGGAAAAGCTAACTGCGGATACTTATATAAATACTCCATATAATAATGCGATGGCACATTATCGAGGTAATAGTACAATTCTTTTACATCTTCGCCATGGTTGCCATCATAGTTCCCTAAACCGAATAAGCGTTCCTTAAGAATAGCATCTTTTCCATTCCATAATGATATACCGAAACAAAGGTTCTGAAAATAATCAGAGATGCCGGCCAAACCATCTTCGCCCCATAAATAACTGCGGTAATGCGAATGTTCAAAAGGGAAATAACCCCAAGCATCTCCATGCGGACCATAATCTTCTCTCACCGTGCCCCATTGACGTTCGCTGAGATAAGGGCCCCACTTTTCAAGGGGCACCGATTTATTTGCATTTTCTGAAAGTCGTTGATGTTCTGCTGTCATAAATTCAATTTAATTCAGGCTTCGTTTTTCAAGTCTTACCTTAAGTACAGATCGATCAGCAATATATTTTATTATATGCTTCGTTACATACAGCATAGTATTTCAAACGATTTCGGTTGTAATCTTTTTTTAATGGGAGCAATCGCAGAATGACCGTTCTTTTGAAACAATCGGGGTTGATTAAAGTTACAGGTATTTTTTATGCAGTTGAAATAGCACTTTTGAAGCTTCTTGTGTCATTCCTTTTGTTGTATCCATCATAAAATGGCGTTTAAATCCAATAATGGCTGCTGAAGTATCTTTCACATCATATCCTACAATGCGAATGGCAGTTAAATAATCAAAGTTCAACGGCACCTGTATATTGGTTGTATCGCTCCACCATAAACCAAATCCTTTTTCACTGAATGTTTTCCAGGGAAAGCGCCAGTTAGGATCATTTTTCCTGGTTGGTGCAATATCGCCATGACCAATAAAATTAGCTGCAGGAATACCGAACGATTTTTTTAACCGCTCCAGTAATAAAGTTAAACTGCTTAATTGTCTTTCGTCAAATGGTTCAAACCCGTTATTGTCTAATTCAATACCAATACTGTTTGAATTGATATCTGTTGCATTGCCCCACCTGCTTACTCCTGCATGATGAGCCCTTAAATAATCATTGAGCATATGATATACCGTTCCATCCCTGCAGATCACATAATGAGCACTTACCTGTGTGCGGGCCAGTGTAAAAGTTTTTAATGTTTGTTCGCAACTGTTTTGTGCTGTATGATGAATGATGACAAAGTTGGGTCGCCGCATGGAAAAGTTGGTGGTGCCCACAAACATTGGAGAATTATTAACTGAATCGTGCAAAGGATATTGCTTCAGCAGTTTTGCAAATTCTTTAGATTGATTTTTATACGTTTTATTGGTAGCCCTGTAGGGGTTGGGTGAACAGGCAGTCGCAAAAAAAAGACAGCAAAGGAAGATCCTGCAATACATAGTTGATTAAATATCCCTCAAAATAAGAATTGTTTTGCGAACTGAATTTTACTGCCAAACATCATCCTCCTTACTGTTGATGATCATGGCGCAGCAAAATGATACTACCTATCTTAACAACAACATTTTTTCATCCTTTTAATTACCTGTTATGAAAAAGTATTTGATTCCTGCTATGCTATTTGTTGCCATGTTTAGTTATGGTCAGCAATGGACCAAACAATATGATTTTGTTGATGATTATAATTGCGGTCTTGCAAAAGTGAGCAAGGATGGCAAATCGGGGTTTGTAAATAGTAAAGGCGAATTGATTGTACCAATAATATATGATGAGGCAATGGCTTTTAGAGAAGGTAAAGCTGCAGTACGTTCGGGTGACAAATGGGGATTTATTGACAGCACAGGTGCATTGGCAGAAGAATTGGTATTTGAAGATGCAGGTTGTTTCAGAGATAGTTTAGCTGTGGTAAAAAGACATGGTAAATATGGATATGTGAACCACAATTTTAAAGTGGTAATCGCTTACCAATATGACGCAGCCCGTGGTTTTTCTGAAGGACTTGCACCTGTATCAAACAGCAATGGACTATGGGGCTATATAGATAAGAAAGGTAAACTGGATCTAAACTATCAATATAACTTCGCCGATTTTTTTGTTGATGGAAGAGCAAGGGTCATGAAGGATAGCAAAATGATAATAATTAATAAAGATGGTAAAGAAGTAAAAGAAGAACAGTAGTTATGCTTTTGCAAATTCAATTTGATTTATTTCATATCAGGTGAGATTATAATTACAGAGCTCCTTATGTTGACCTCTTAATTTAATCTATTTAAATTCATAAACACCCACAACAAAATTATCGCCATTCATAATATAGTATTTAACAATTATAATCAACTCTTCAAATCCCCCAGGTATAATATCTTCGATTTTAAAATACAAATCTCCTAGATTATTAATAGTTAGAGAATCGCTCTGGTTGCCATTTTGAACAAATAATTTATAATGCCCGAACCCGTCATGATTTAAGGTTGCTTTTATCTTATTTCTTGTTTTGTTCTCTAACGCATACTTGTTTTTTTTGGTTATTTTAAATTTTGACAACAATAATTCATCTTCTTTAATTAATCCTTTCGCCTCAAGTAGCTTTTTAATCCTACTATCTTTACCATCAATATTCCATGGGTTGCTTTTTAGTAGTTTCTCCAATTCTGAATTTGACATTGTATCATGTCCTGAATACGAAATTCGGAACAACAGCTCGCCAATTTTATTGATCGATTTCTTTTTCGAAGTATCTGAAGATTGAATAATTGTATTAGTGCGTTTATTCTCTTCTTTACAAGAAAACAGAAGAGTTGAGGCTATTAATAAAAACAAAGTTCCTTTGAATAATGATATCACTGACTAAATTTTGTATCCACTCTGAAAAATTCTTGTTACATATTTCTTCTGTACTGCCCACCTACTTCATACAATGCATGAGTGATCTGACCCAATGAACAATATTTTGCTGTTTCCATGAGTTGAGCAAAAATGTTTCCGTTGTTCACGGCAATTTCTTTCAGCTTCTTTAATTCATCAGCACTTCGTTGTTCATTCCGCTTCCAGAAATTTTGCAGGTTAGTGATCTGCTGTTCTTTTTCTTCTGTGGTACTGCGTATTACTTCCTGTGGTAAAATAGTAGGACTTCCATTTTTACTTAAGAATGTATTAACACCAATCAATGGTAATTCACCGGTATGTTTCTGATGTTCGTAGTATAAACTTTCTTCCTGTATTTTATTGCGTTGATACATCCGTTCCATAGAACCTAATACACCGCCCCGTTCTGTAATACGGTTGAATTCAGTCATC
>JANMOR010000227.1:0-3449 GCA_031369435.1 Chitinophagaceae bacterium | reverse complement strand
TTTTATTTTTCAGGCAAAAACAATTTAATGTACCTGTTCATTATATATGGGCCATTCGTATTGCTATTCTTTACTTTGTATTTTTTGCATTTGAAGGCGGAGTGATGGCAGCACAATTAAGACATACAGTTGGTGCTCCCGATGGAAGTGACGGATTGCCTTTATTTAACTGGAGCAAATTGCATGGCGATTTAAGAATAGCACATTTTGCCGGCATGCATTCATTACAAATCATCCCACTCTTTGGATGGTTTGTTGCAAAAACAAAAAGCCAGGTAGTTGTTTTCTCTTTAATTTATTTATTGCTTGTTGTGTTTTTATTGTGGCAGGCGGTGAAAGGCATACCTTTATTTTCGTAATGAATCAACATGAAAAAAATTATTTTGTTTGCCGCTTTACATACTGCTTTACTAACATCAGCACAGGAATATAACTTGCTCGTTGGCACCTACACTTCAGCAGGCAGTGAAGGAATTTATGTGTACCAGTTTAATAAAACAACCGGTGAAACAAAAGCAATCAGCTCAGTTAAAAGCTCCAACCCTTCATACCTCGCTGTTGCACCCAATCAAAAGTTTGTGTATGCAGTTAATTCAGATGATCCGGGTATGGTCACTGCCTTTCTATACAATAAAGAAACAGGAACACTCACCAAACTCAATGAAGTAACAAGCGGAGGTGCCAATCCCTGTTATATCGCTATTAATAAAAAAGGAACCAATTTAGTTGTTGGAAATTACAGCGCAGGTAATCTTGCCGTTATTGATGTGAGAGAGAATGGATTGATGAATCAACCCAAACAAATCATTCAGCATAATGGAAATAGTGTAAACAGAAACCGCCAGGAAAAAGCACATGTGCATGCAACGGTTTTTTCACCTGATAATAATTTTCTGTTTGTACCTGATCTTGGAATGGATAAACTCATGATCTACAAAGTAGCGCCAAGAAGTGGCGCCTTACTTGCTGCTGAACCTCCATTTGCTGATGTGAATGCAGGTGCAGGACCCAGGCATTTTGATTTTCACCCAACACGTAATTACGCTTACTTAATTGAAGAACTGATGGGAACGGTAAGTGTGTTTAAATATGATGATGGAAAATTAACCCTGCTGCAAAATACATCCTGTCACCCCATGAGTTTCCAGGGTGCAATGGGCTCTGCTGATATTCATGTTTCACCCGACGGAAGATTTTTGTATTGCAGCAATCGTGGCGATGCCAATTCCATTGCCATCTTCAGCATCGACCAGGAAACCGGTATGATAAAGATTGCAGGCTTTCAACCAAGCTTAGGATTGCATCCAAGAAATTTTTCATTCGACCCTACAGGAAATTTTTTATTGGTAGCCAACCGTGACAGTGATGAAGTGGTTATTTTCAATGTAGATAAACAAACAGGTTTATTGGAAGATTCAAAACAACGCATCAAAGTATCAAAGCCTGTATGTTTGAAATGGATTAAAAAATAAACTCAATTTATACGGAGATGAAAAAAATATACCCGGCAACCATGCCAACTCCAAAAGGTTACTACTCTCCTGCTATTGTACACAACAATACCGTGTATGTAAGCGGACAATTAGCACTGAATGAAAAAGGCGAACCACAAATAGCCAGCATAGAAGATGAAGTGCGGCAGTGTATGAAAAATATTGAAACTATTCTTATAGCAAGCGGCAGCAGTCTTCAACATATTTTAAAAGTGAATGTCTTTATTGCTGATATCAGCAACTGGCCCAAATTCAACCAGGTGTTTGCAGAGATCATGGGCGAACATCGTCCTGCAAGAATTGTTGTTCCCTGTAATCAACTCAACTATGGCTGCGGAATTGAAATTGATTGTATTGCTGCCGTAGCTGAATAATTGCCGGGAAGGAAATAAGACGGGAAGAATTTCATTTTGATATTTTATTTCCTTACCGACTCTCCGTCTTACCGGCTCAATAAAATATTTTCATTACTGTATTTATTAAATGTATGCCCATTACCAAAGAACAAATTGAACAGGCGCATGAACGCATCAAACCGTTCATTCACAAAACACCTGTATTAACTTCCTCTTACCTGGATCAGCTTTCAGGTGCTGAATTATTTTTTAAGTGTGAGAATTTTCAAAAGATCGGTGCCTTTAAAATACGTGGTGGCATGAATGCTGTGTTAACCTTATCAAAACATAAATTGGATAATGGTATCGCCACACATTCTTCCGGCAATCATGCGCAGGCCATTGCATATGCTGCCAGGCAGGTGGGAACAAAGGCTTATATCGTTATGCCCAACACATCTCCCAGAGTAAAAGTTGATGCCGTAAAAGGTTATGGTGCTGAAATTACTTTTTGTGAGCCCAATCAACAAGCAAGAGAAAGTGCATTGCAAACAATTGTAGACAGAACAGGCGCTGAATTTATTCATCCTTACAACGATGAACGGGTGATAACGGGGCAGGCTACCTGCGCCAAAGAATTGCTTGAAGAAATTCCTGCACTTGATTTTATCCTTGCTCCTGTTGGTGGTGGTGGTTTGCTGAGTGGAACTTTATTAACTGCACATTATTTTTCTCCCTCAACAAAAGTGTATGCAGGTGAACCTGAAGGCGCTGCTGATGCAGTGCTATCAATCAAAAGCGGACAAATTGAAACAGCACCATATATCAATACCATTGCTGATGGATTACTCACCAGGCTCGGCGATAAAACCTTTCCCATTATTCAGCAATATGTAACAGATATCTTCACTGTAACGGATGAAGAGATCATTGCAGCTATGCAATTAGTTTATGAACGCATGAAAATAATTGTGGAGCCAAGTTGTGTGGTACCATTGGCTGCTTTGCTGAAGAACAAAGAAATCTTTGCCGGTAAAAAAGCCGGGATCATTTTATCAGGCGGCAATGTTGATTTAAAAAAGTTTGCTGAGTGGTTTGGTTGATGTCTGTTCACCCAACGGGGGACTGCACATCAGGTAAAAAAATCAATTAAACCGGTAGCTCACAGAAATCGTTCCGTAGTCATGCGCAAATCGTTGGCTCTTTGCTTCCTTTGTTTGAAAAGTTGTTTCCAGTCTTACAGTGTAGCGTTGCATGGAAAATAAAGCACCTAACTGGTGTGTCATTATAAATGGTTCAATGGAAGAAACCAGCAGACCTTTATTTTTTCTGAACATGCCTCCCTGCACCGTTGCATTATATACCTGCAACATAGCTTCGGGATAATAGTAAAAAAACAACTCTGACTTAGTAGTTTCTGATGTTTGTTTATCCTGCACAAAAGCATTCCAGTAAGTACTGTTTTGATGTTGATTAAATTTGCCAATCTGTAATAACAATCCCTGGCTGAAATTGGTGAAACTGGTTCCAAGGGTTGCCTGTGAAACAGGAGTAATTTGAAATAAAGAATGATTGTTATTGATCAACCCACGGGCATAACGTCCATGCAGGTTCAAACCAG
>JANMOR010000224.1:0-2113 GCA_031369435.1 Chitinophagaceae bacterium | reverse complement strand
GCAAATCATCAATTGGATTACCAACTATTCCATGCCAAAACCAAAAAGCTATTACCATCATGATTAAGCCAAGAAATAAATTCTTGTATAACTTCAGCTTAATATCTCTTTGTGATTGAGCCATATTACTATTTTAACATTCCTCTGCGCCTCCGTGTCTCTGTGTTTAATCTCATCCTCTCAACTCATTCACAAACTTTTTCACCATTTCCATATCCTTTATACCCGGCATTTTTTCAAATCTGCTGTTGATATCCACTGCAAACAAATCTTTAGCTACTTCTTCATTGGAAAAACTTTTGATTGCTGCAGCATCGGTTGGTTCAATACCTCCACTTAAGAAAAAAGGTTTACCGATCTGCAATCCTTTGAGCATATCCCAGTTAAACTTCTTTCCTGTTCCGCCATATCCTGCACCAATTGTATCGAACATATACATATCAACCGCTTCCACATAATCCTTTACCATCCACGGTATATTATCACTGTCAGTTAAACGAAATGCTTTGATCACTGATATATAATCCGATACCCTTTCACAGAACTTCGGTGTTTCATCACCATGGAGCTGCACCATATCTAACCCGAAATTCTCTACGTGGTTAATGATCTCATCATAGGAGGCATTTACAAACACGCCTACTTTGTACACTTACAACTTCGCCCGTTTCACCTGCACACCAGTTAAATGTTTCAATACAAACCGTGGCGATTTGTGATAAAAGATCATCCCTGCAAACTCAACACCCATCTCGCCCAATTGTTGCATTTGTGCAAGATCCGTCATGCCGCAAACTTTAACACGGCAACCCTTGCCCCCATCCCCTGAAGGGGTGTTAGTAACCTCGCTATTGTCTGTTTCATTCATATAATACCAGTTTAAAATTAAACCAGCAAGCATCATTATGTTTTCAGAAAGTACAATCTTTCAAACTCTTGACTTACCCCCCTTTAGGGGATGGGGGCGTCTTGTTTTACTTCATCCCCAACTTAAACTGCAACACTAAACTCATATCTTTGTCACCGGGTGCTTTTTCTACTTTGCTGTTAATATCCACTCCATAAAAATCAGGATGCTTAAATGCTTTGATGCGTTTTATATCTTCTACACCTATTCCACCACTCAGGAAAAATGGTTTTTCAATTTTACTCTTTTCAATCACACTCCAGTCGAATTGTTTACCGGTGCCGCCTTTTTGGTTGCCGCTTTTTGTATCGAACAAATAATAATCACAGGCCCCGTCATAAGGTGCAACCAATTCATCAATTGATTTTATTGACTCATCAATATGAAATACTTTGATCACTTCCACATCTTCGTTGAGATCTGTACAAAATGCCGGTGTTTCTTCACCATGCAACTGCACTACATCTAAACCATAATCTTCAATAGCGTCAAGGATATCGCTGTACGATGGGTTTACAAACACACCGACTTTCTTCATATCATAATCGGCTTTCTTGATCTCTTTTTTATCAAGCTTTCCTTCCACATAACGTGGAGAGTTCTTGTCGAAAATAAAACCGACAAAATCGATGTCTAATCCTTCTAACTGTTGCACCTGTTTCAATTGGGTAATACCGCAAACTTTAATATTCATGCTTCTGCTTTTTTTAATTGTTGTGTGAATTGTTCAAATGCTTTTCCGGGATTCTCTTCCTTCATAAAATTCTCACCGATCAAAAAACCTCTGAATCCATTTGCTTTGAACAATAATATATTTTCAACCGAGCTGATACCGCTCTCTGCAACTTTTATTTTATCTGCAGGGATCTGTTTCGCCATCCGCAAGCTCCGTTCAATATCTACTTCAAATGTTTTGAGGTTGCGGTTGTTGATGCCAATGATCTCTGTCTCATCACAAATATGCCCCAACTCTTCTTCCGCATGCAGTTCCAGCAATGCTTCCAGTCCCAGCGATTTAGCAAAGGTCGCCAATCGTTTCACTTCTGCAGGCGATAAACAGGTGGCGATGAGCAAAATTACATCAGCACCCATTGCCTTTGCTTCTTCAATCTGGTATTCATCCACCATAAAATCTTTGCGGAGGATTGGAATTTCATTCACTCTTGCTTTCAGCACATCATCTGCACTGCCACCAAAGAACTGTTC
>JANMOR010000208.1:0-5875 GCA_031369435.1 Chitinophagaceae bacterium | reverse complement strand
TTCAGCATTGAAAAATCACCCATTGGAGCACAAAAAATGCCGAAGGAGTAATACAGTAAAAGAAATATGGTAAATATTTTTTTCAAAAGCATGAGGATAGTCAAAAATAAACTGTTTGCCGGAGGTTGAAAAGTTAATTTTTGGAGACGGTCACTATTGCAAGATGTTGAGCCCGTTTAAATAATTTAATTGAAACACTTTTACCCAACACGAAATTCGCAGAATTACTGTTGAACAGCTTTTTACAGTTTTACTTCATTCTCTGTTGGTAATCCATTTTCAATAGTACTCAAATTATTTAAAGTAACTGTTGCAATTTGTTCCATAGCTTCTGCAGTAAAGAAACCCTGGTGACCTGTAATGAGCACATTATGAAAACTCATCAAACGCAGAATGACTTCGTCTTCAATATTGCTACCCGACAGATCTTTGAAGAATAAATTTTCTTCCTGCTCATACGCATCAATGCCCAGGTATCCTAAGGTTCCTTTTTTTAATGCTTCAATGGCATCGGTTGTATTGATCACTCCGCCTCTGCTGGTATTAATCAGCATGGCCCCTTTTTTCATTTTAGAAAATGCACTGCTGTTAAAAAGGTGATGTGTTTCAGGTGTAAGCGGGCAATGCAGCGAAATAATATCTGACTCCTGTAATAAATCATCCAGCGATTTATACACAACTCCTTTTTCTTTTAGTTCAGCCGATTCTATTTTGTCATAAGCAATCACATGACATCCAAAGCCCAGCATGATCTCACAAAAAACAGCGCCAATTTTACCGGTTCCAATGACTCCAATGGTTTTATGATAGAGATTAAACCCCATCAGTTTTTCTAAAGAAAAATTATTTTCCCTGATCCGGTTGTATGCTTTATGTGTTTTCCTGTTTAAGGTGAGGATGAGTGCTACGGCATGTTCTGCAACGGCCTCTGGTGAATAGGCAGGTACACGTACCACCCTGATCTTTTTTTCTGCTGCTGCTGCAAGATCAATATTATTAAAACCTGCACAACGCAGTGCAATTACTTTTATTCCGTTGGCTGCTATCTTTTCAATGGTTGCTCCATCAAGTTTGTCATTTACAAATACACAAACGGCTTCAAACCCTGTTGTTAAATTCGTTGTATGAACGTTTAATGAAGCATCAAAATAAGTGAGCTGATGTGTATGGCTGCTGTTGATCTTGTCAAGATATTCACGGTCATACGGTTTTGTGCTGAATACTGCTACTTTCATAATGTGTTATTAGCAGGTGTAGATGGAAATACAATTTGATCTACTCCTACCGGTCGTCTTTTGTTTCTTCAAAGAAGCCTGTTATTGTTTTAATTTTAGTCTTGCCGATTTTCTTTAATTCAAGTAAGTCCTTGTCGCCGGTAAGTAAATAATCAGCTTTACCGTCTTTTGCAAGCGCAAGCAGGAAATTATCTTTTGGGTCTCTGCAAACTGTTATTACACTTTCAACTTCTATCAAATCAATAAAAGGTTCAAATGCAGATAACATCTCTTCAATTGCATTGGTTTCAAAATATTTCCTGAGTTTGGGTTTTGTAATTGTTTGTTGAATTTCAGCAATGAGCTCTGTACTGAATAAGAGCCTTACTTTGTCAGTAAATAATAAAGGATCAAGCAGGTTTTGTTTTTTGGAAATAATAAAGCTTACCCAAAGATTGGTATCAATGATCAGTTTAAGCGTTTTATTTTTTGGCATAACGCTTCACTCTTACTTCTTCAACAATTTTAGTGATTTCATCCAAATCTGGCGCAGAAGCAGCTTTACGCCTCATTTTTTTAAGATATGTTTTAAGCACAGAAACAGGAGCGTCACTAACTTTTATCAGCTTTAATTCCTGCATCCCTTTTATGAGTTGCAATGCCTTTGGGTTCAGTATTTCAATTTTTAAAGCGTCCATTCTCAAATTTATGAAATTTTAATGGTTTTACCTGAATTGCAGTTTTATTCAGCAGTAAAAAAGAACAGCTGTCATTGAGCACTCATTAAATAATAAACAAGTAATCCATCGGCCTCTTCTTTACTTACAAATTGATGATGCTCATCGGGTATGAATTTATTTTTTTCTAATACCCGGATCGATTTGCTGTTGCCGGTTTCAGGCAATGCGGTGATGATTTCCAGATTCATTTGTTCAAATCCAAAGTTGATCACTGTTGCAACCGCTTCCTGCATCAATCCTTTTCCCTGGAACGCCGGGAATAATTCAAACCCAATTTCGGCCATGTCTTTTTCCTGTACAATATTCCAGTAACAGATCGTGCCGATCAATGCCGGATGATGTTTTAATGTAATGGCCCAATACAAACCATCCTTGTTGTTGATGGTTGTTTCAATTTTTTGGATGAAGGCTTTTGCTTCATCTATATTGATGGTGCCCTTCCTGCCGAGAAATGTATTGACTTCTTCATCTGAACGAAGTTGCATAATCGCAGGTGCATCTGTGAACTGCAGTTGTCTTAATACCAACCGTTCAGTAAGGAGTTGAGGAAAAGAATCAAATTGCAGGTGAACCATGTTTAATCGGTTATTTTTTCTATTGCTGATAAAGACCAAAGATATTGCCAGCCGGATCATTGAACCAGGCTGTTTTTTCTGATGAATCCGTATCTGTTTTGATGATGGTACCTCCCTGTGAAATAATTAAATCAACAGTTGCTGCAATGCTGTCAACCATAATAGATATAACAAAGCCTGTTTCTGTCGCCGGGATGCGATCAAGTACCCACATTCCGCTTACCTGCCCAACCGTATCATCAAAGGAAGTAGATCCATCACCTCCTTTTCTGATCCGCCAACCAAATACCTGCTGATAAAAACTGGCTGAGGCTTCTATGTCAAGAGCAGGAATTTCTATGTAACAGATTTTCCCATTTGCATACATAGGTTCATTGATATTATCCATCAGTTTAAAGTTTTATTTCTTTTTCAATTTTGCTTTCTCCGCATTTTCTTTTACTCTGAATTTGACAATTTTAGTGATCAGTGCAGTTGGCAGCGGTTTGTCGTGAGGAAACTGTACCGATCCCTTACCTGTTTTATAAACAGACAATTCTTTTTTAAAGGTTGCATGTCCCGTGGGTGCTGCATAAAAGCCAATATGATTTTTATATCCTGCAAAATATACAAGCACGCCATGATACTTATAAGCAGGCATCTGGTAACTGATCAGTTCTTCCGCTTTTGGAGCAGCTTTTTTTATGAGAGTACGTATTTGCTCTAAACCCTTTTGTGTGCTCTCTGGAAAAGAGGCAATATATGCATCAACGTTGCTCGCTTGAATCGCTTTCATATGTAATGGCGGTTTGTTTTAAATCGTTATCACAACATTGCCCGTTTTCTGTCCTGTTTCAACATAGGTTGTTGCTTCTATTATTTCTTCAAGTGGATAAACCCTGTCGATCACTGCTTTGTACTTTCCTGCCTCGATCAGCTCCTTAAAAAATACAATATCTTTTTGATTGATAGTTGGAATGGGAAACTTTACTTTTTTACCAGCACTGACAGGAGTAAGGAGTGCTAAAAAAACATTCTGCGATAAATAACCAAGCTCCGTTGAAAAATAAGTGCCTCCCCGTTTCAGTATTTTTTTACAACGAAAAAAAGAACTTTTGCCCACCGCATCCAAAACAACATCATATAACTGCCCGTTTTTTGTAAAGTCCTCTTTTGTATAATCAATGACTTCAGTGGCACCCAGCGATTTTACTAATTCAAAATTCTCTGTTGTACAAACAGCGGTGATTGTTGTGCCATAATGTTTGGCCAATTGCACACAGGCCGAACCAATTGATCCCGTAGCACCATTAACAAGAATATTCGGGGCTTGTTTAAAATTGATTTTACGGATAAGATTCATACCAAGCATGAGCCCGTCGCAAACAGCAGCAGCTTCATTATAACTCATGTTGATGGGCTTTGTTGCAATAGAACCCGTTTCAGGAATACAGATGTATTCCGCATGTGTACCGAATTTAAATGTACTTAAGCCAAACACCTGCTCAGCTTTTTTAAATCTTGTGACATCTTTACCAATGGCTTCAATCTCTCCGGCCAGTTCATTTCCCAGGATGGTTCTTTTGGGTTTGAAGAAGCCGCTGAAAAATCTTACGATTACATATTCAGGTTTTCGAAATCCGCAATCGGTTCTGTTTACTGTTGCTGCATATATTTTGATGAGCACCTCGTTATCCTTGGGCACAGGTTTTTCTACTTCTTTGAGTTGAAGAACTGTTGGTAGTCCGTAAATGGTATTTACAATTGCTTTCAACTGATTTTTTTTGAATAAGGTTATTTTGAGATGAGAAATTGAAGTTAGGATATACAGATGAAAAAAAATACCTGATCATTTATTAACAAAGTAATTATGAATTTTGACAGTTTAAAATTTAAAAGCAATGAGTTTTTGCTGGTATTTATTCTATTGCTGCATAACTATTCCCAGGCGATGTCTCTGCCCGGGGTTTTGTGCGGATGCTTGCAGGGCTCGACGTTGCTGTCTATTGTAATGTTTTTCTTTTCTTCGTAATACGGCGAGCTTGCCAACCTGCAAAGGCAGATGCCACGAACCAGCACACGGCCATCTGACACTACGCTAGAGAAGGTTCTTGTTTATTGTTTATTTTTTTTGATATGACTCGATAGAGATGTAAAATACTTAATAAGCATTTACATTGTATTCAATACTTACGAGTTTAAATTTCCCATAAATAAATTCGCCATCAGGATAGTGCCATACAGTTTCTCCGTAAGTGGGAACATTTCTTCCGTTAATCAGTTTATAATCATTTACTGGTGTAGAAAAACGATATTGTTTCATATCGCTGATGGTATACCTGTCATCAGAAATAAAATTGATTAACTGCCCGGTTTGATTAAAGTAAAGGGTAGCAGTTATTTTATTAGTTCCATTTGTAAATGTGGCTTTGGCAGATTTACGGTCAATTGACTCCAATTGAATACGTTTATCAATCAATGAGGACGGGAACATCAGACACATGTCATTGAACAGAGTAACTGTTTCCGCTTTATCCATTTCATTTCCCTTTGCCTGTACAACAGGGAACAGGCCAAAGAGTTTTACCTCCATAGCAGCTTTTCCATTTTGATAATCATGATAAGCAGGTACAGTAATGCCATACATTCTTGCTTTCATAAAAAATAGTCTGGCAGGCTTATCAAAAAAATTATACTGTACAGATTGAAATTTAAACCAGTCTTTTCCTTTGTCTCTCATTTCACCATTAAATACAATCCTTACATTTTTTAATTTCGGCTTATTTACAGCACCTGTATATCGCAAATAATTTTGAATAGGTGGAGGGAGAAATTGTATATCTGCGTCTTTTAATAAATCAGACTGGATGAGGTTTGTTAGCTGAAGATTATTTTTTACATCCTTCCTGAACTGTGATTCAAAAAGTTGACTTGCCAGCGCTGCAATTATTACCAACAGAATAATTGTATTAGCAATGGTGCCAAATTTTGCATCTTTCCAAATAGAAATGATAAGTATTTGCGAAATGATTGTTGCAGCTATTGCGATGTATGCCCAACTATCTATTTTAAGAAAAAATAAAATTGCAACTGCAATAAAAAGTATTGCTGTAAAAAACCAAAGAAACCCAACTTGTTTTGAAATGTCCGTTGTTATTTGTGTGCTATTATTAAATGCTTTTGCAAAACCCATGAAATGTATGAGCCCGTGAATAAGCATGAAAAACAGAAAAAGATATTTGAGCATAGGTGAAGTTTTATCAGTTAATCTTAATGTCCCAATGGCCAGTGTGATGAATGTGGCATTTTTCAGAGTAGCAAGGTTTAGTAACTTTGCAGCAATTAAGCCATCATTTTTTTTTGAAAG